>DATDNG010000248.1:0-3112 GCA_036518375.1 Nitrososphaeraceae archaeon
GTTTCCATCTCATTTGATTTACTCATGGGGAGCAGTATTCAAAGTATTGTTAATAAATATGTAAGGGATCAAAAGTATACTTGCTCTTGTTTGCATCTCATGTAAAGAACATTAAGAAACATTCAACAATCACGAATATGCGATCATATACGAGATAAGATCATAAAATGCTCGATTAAGACAAGCCTCGGAGTGTTGTGCAAAAAGTGGATTATTATTAGAGAAGATATAGGAGAATACAAGACTAGACATTTTAACCGCCTTCTAGAATCTATTCCAGGTATTACACCGAGGATCCTTTCAATGCGTCTTAATGAGCTAGAGAAGAAAGGTTCCGATGAGCGTGTAAAGCAAAAACACCTCCTACTGTATTACTTTGGAGGCTTACTGACAAGGGTAAAGATATGCTACCTATTTTGAGGCAATTAGTTGTATTTGGTTCTAAGTGGTATTCCAACGTTGTATTTGAAGATAAAATGCCTAGGAAATTGACTGAGATATCCCGGTATCCAGAAGCAAGAGAGATTATTATGGGTACGATGTAAATTGTATTTGTTCAGCGGCACGCTGTTCCAACTTAACTTGATTTTTGCTTTTGACTATTTTTACCTGCAGTCAAAAAATAACCCAAATTAGTAGAATCGATAGAGAGCACATGTAGATTATGCTGTTTAACTTTTTTACTCAATTGTGATGGTTGATATAATTTCGCTCCAGTATGAAATAGAGTTTCACAAAACTTTAAGCGCTTCCCTCTAGGCGTACTTGGATCAATTTCCAGGATTACTATCTTTCCATCTGGCTTTAATACTCGCCTCATTTCCTCTAAAGCAATGTCTTGATCTGAAAAATGATGAAATGAAGCACTTGCTACCACCTTGTCAAAGTACCCGTCTGGCAGAGGTATATTTTCTGCTCCTCCTTCTATGAATTTAATGTTTGGTCTATGAGTTCTTCCATATTCTATAACATTGCGTTTTGGTTCCAATACAATAACCTCTTTGCAGTTTTTAGAATAAGCTTCTGTTATTTTTCCTGTATTTCCACCTATATCTAATATGATGTAGCCAGGTCTAATGTCTATATACTCTGACATAATTTGAATTCTTTTTGTCGCACCAATTGTGTATGTAGTTTCTTGCAGTTTGACAATGAAGTTATTATATAGTTCTCTGATGTTTGTCATTATGATGATCTCCATATCTCTAGCTGTTGCTGCTAGTAATTGATTCCAGTCTGGTTGGGTATGAGTATTTGATTATATTATTGTAATCCTATGACATAGTTATCATTAGTATCTTAATAATAATAAAACCAATTTTAACAACAATTTTTTCTGTCGAATTTTTTTCTGTAGTTCTTTGGAGCACTCGCAAATATATAATCGGACAACTACTACTACATCGTAAGTATCTTATCTTATCTGCAGAAAATCACTTAATGACTGTATTCTATTCCTTCAAAACAGCAAGGATCATTTTCTTGAATGGAACCCAGGTATTTTTATCATTTAACTTTTCATGGTGATCAATAAGCTCAAAAGCCATCCCATCTGTAATACCTAGCAAAGCTCTAGATAGTGCTTCTGATTCAGCGATGTTAATCTTTATTATGCCTTGTCTAGATGCATTTTCTAGCCACTCTTTTATAGCAGTTATTACTTTATCCTGACAGTTCATAAACTCTTTTTTTATTTTCTTACTTCGTCTACCAGCACACCACATTTCATACAAGAAACTGTAAAAGTCAGAGTTCTTGCTGATATTATTTTTATGTACATTGATCACATTATCTACGATTTCTTCTGGAGATTCTCCTTTCAGTCCTTCAAGAGAGGATTGTACCATATTAGCAGTACTGTTGGCTAGTGCTCTAGTAACTAAATTTTCTTTGTCTTTAAAATAGTAGTGTAATGCCCCTCTGGCTACATTGGCAACCTGGGATATATCTGCTATCGTAGCTTGATCATAACCTTTTTGGGCGAGTGCTTTTACCGTCGCCTTTAGTATGCCATTAACTGTTTCTTCCCTATCGTGAACCAATAAATGAGAGTATATCCATGATATATATTTAAATTATGTTGGACGTCCAACACAATATTTATATAATGTCAAATTGAATATTAGGTTGGATGTCCAACCAAAATTTAGAATATTTCCGTGAATCTAGCGACATTGGCGACAGAAAAAAAGCAGAGGAAGGTATTGTTATAATAGGTGCTGGACTTGCTGGCCTTGCTACAGCTATCATACTTGCTCGTGCAGGAAGATCTGTCACAGTATTTGAACAATCAAGCAAAGTGGGTGGAAGAGCAAGAACAGAAAATACAGATGGTTTTTATTTTAATCAGGGCCCACATGCTCTTTATGTTGCAGGAGCAGGTGCCAAGATTTTAAGAGAATTGGGAGTAAAATACGCAGGTAATCCTCCTCCTTCTCCTCAATATCTCATAAAGCACGGCATAAAGTATAAGCAGACTGCAAGTCTTTCTTCCATACTTACTACAAAATTACTCAGAGGTTTAGGCAATAAAATAGAATTGATTCGATTCTTTGCATCACTAAACAAGATGAATTTTACAGAGATTCAAGATATCACCATAGAAGAATGGCTAAAGAAGAGGATTCATCATCGAGATGTTTTCGATCTTTTAGTAACGTTATGTCGCATTGTTACATATGCTAACGATCCTGAAATTCAAAGCGCTGGTGCAACACTATCCCAGCTTCAAATGGCAGTACATGGTGGAGGAGTAGTCTATATAGATGGAGGTTGGCAGACACTTGTAGACGGCTTGATGTCAGAAGCTCTAAAAGCAAAAGTTAGGATTAATATTGGCAAGAGAGTAACAGGTGTAAAAGAAGCTATTATTGATAACTCGGCGTCGACAACAGCAACGATGCCATCATGGAGAATTTATCTCTCTGATGGTAGTAATATATTAACATCAACTTTGGTCATAGCTGGAAGTCCTACAGATGCTCAAGGACTCTTTAGAGATACGAAACAGGACTTTCTATCACATATTGTTGGTACAGGAAGCGGAAGAAAAACATATCCTGTGAGAGCTGCTTGCCTTGATATTGCATTAAGTACTCTTCCTAATCCTAGC
>DATDNG010000249.1:0-2964 GCA_036518375.1 Nitrososphaeraceae archaeon
CATGGTAGAATTCTTCATACTTGCAGCAAGTACTCCATTATCTTCAAATTCATGGTTTTGCCATTACTTGTTTATGATCAGGTAGAAGCTTCAAGTTTATATTTTTCTCAAACTTTGTGAGAGTATGACATTAGATTATACTTATAGCAGTAGAAAGAAGAAAGAAATATGGCAAATGTTTTACTCTGTTCTGTAAATATTTTTATCTTCTAATGAATCCTCCAAAATGGGAATTGCCGTTAGGTCCTTGAGTACGGTGCGTGCCAACAGCACCTGAGCCAGATTTGATTCCACCTGCTGCAACAGTTCCACCATTTTGACCCGTACACTTTCCCCCTGCATATTTTAATGTGCCGAAAACAGCAGTATTCATACCTCCTTTCTTGGATGACAGTTTATAGTATTTGTATTTATATTTGTAGTCGTACTTGTTGCTGCATTTGCCTTCTGCTCTATCGATGCCATCGTTACAATAAGACTGATGGTTGATATGATTAGAACCAATTTAACGGCTTTTTTTGAATGCATTTATGACATGACACATGAGCTAATGCATATTACCTTTTTCTAACAATGTAGAATCATCAGCATATCAGTATAGGAAATCAAGAAGAGTGTTAGAAAGATAGAAATTGATGATAACGTAATATTATAAAATGAAGTGTGCGTGCTGCGGAGCACAAATGTTGCCCGATAAGGAGTTGGAAAAAACAATAATTTACAAATGTAATGAATGTGGTTTAAGCGATACCAGATTAAAGGATACCAAGTAGTGCCGACTATCAAATATATTATAGATGAAATATTCATCTGTTATGTCTATGAATGAGATTCAGGAAGTGCCATTTTGTGCAGTCGCAAATGTCTGTCAGCTAACTAAGAATTCATAACAGCACAACAACACTGAACAGGATGACCCGGTTTATCTGATTGCATTTTATACTGAAAAGTAATCAAATCTGAAATCTCTCAAAGCTTTGTGTTGGTTAGACGGAAGTTTGAAGCGTGTATTTCAATGTCTTCGTTTTATATTTGCTTCAAAATGTAATGCTTTCTTGTAAAAACATTCATCATTATTTCCTATTCTTCAAATTCATTATACCAGGAGGATACTTCTCCTGTATGTTTATTTTCTAGTTGGAGATATGTTGTTTTATAATGAACTGGTCCATCTATTTGAAAGCAAAATCACAATTCGCTAAAGCCTTTTGCGTTCTAGATTTTGAATGGCATTAAGACATCATGGTACTTTCTTAGTATTAGTCGATATTCAGTTTAGGTTTACTTCGCATTATTTTGTAATGTTAAAGTTCTTAGAAATCGTGGGAAGGATAGTTATGGATATTTTACATATTACAGCGATCCTCAAAATGAACGTCATGCTGCCGATACTAAGTTACAATTTAATTGGAATTAGGATCTATTGTTTAGTTTGGTTTTGTTGTTTTATTGACTGTGATTGCTGTACTGGCAGCTGGAAAAAAGGAAACCCACCGCTTCCAAGTGCAAATGGCATTTGTCCATCCCATCTGCCAATAGCTTTCCACTGCAAATACTGTGGGCTTTGCCTTAATTGTTCTGTAATAAGTCTTATTGCTTGTGATTCTCCTGTGGCATTGGCTACATTTGCTCTTGCTTGTGCCTGAGCGCGAACAACCGTCTGATTTGCAACGACCTGTATCGCCTTTAGGTTGTTCTGCTCAGTCAAATACTTTTGAAACGCTACTACTTTTGACTCAACTTGATTGGCGAAGGCTTGCGAGAATTGAAAATCAGTTATGAACACATTTTCAACTAATATGTCCCTTGAAGATAGTGTATTACGTATGGCTTGAGCTATCGTAGCTTTTGCAGTTTCCCTTTGCGTTATGAGTTGCTCTGCGTTGAACTTTGCAACACTTGCTTTAACCGACTCCTGTATCGTGGGCGCTATTATTCTATTAGTGTAATCCGCACCTAGCTGCTGATAGATGATGTTAGCTTTGCTAGGATCGACATGATAGTTTAATGCTATGACTGTAGCTACTTCTTGCAGGTCGTTTGAAGCAGCTGAAGCATCAGCTTGGAACTTTAATGTACGTACTTCTAGCTGTATTACCTGTTCAGCAAATGGTATTATAAAATGTATCCCTTCTCCTAATACTCGATTCTCAACTGCACCTACGTAGAGCACGATTCCCCTGTGCCCTGCTTGTACAATAACTACAGATTCAGACATGATTAAAATTATAACAATAAACGTCACTATTCCTGCTATGATTTTCAATTTGTTAGAGCCCAGAATAGACCTTGATGGTATCATAACACTATCATTTGCATCAATATTGACCTTGAAAGATATATATTCTTACTATTTCCATAGCGTCTGCAAACCATTCCACATTATTAGGATTCAAACCCCTTTTCTTCAATGCTTCGTGTAGTTTCAAAAAGCTTGAAAGGCAATGGTCTACTTCAATATAGACTTGATATAATTTGTAAAGATGATTTAGTGTCCAGTACTCTTTATAATACCTAGTTACTTCCTTTTCAGAAAGGCCTAGCTCTATAGCTACCTCTACAGGCTTCTTTCTTTCGCCACAGAGTTCGTAAGCTTGAGTGGCTTTTTCATTGGGCGGTCTTTTGTAGTTACTATCATTACTTTGTTGCTGTTGCTGTTGATTGTTCACTAGTCCTATTCCATTTCCACTTCCATTTCCACTACTATAATCATTGAATGCTGCTTCCTTTTTCTCTATAATGGCACTAATATCCCTAAATGAGATTCTTGCTTCATGGGCTATTTGGCGTACATTCTTTCGTTGATTATAATGCAAAGCAATGACAAGCTTTTCCTTTTCGATGCTTAACATATGAATACGTTTGTTTGTCATACGGAGGCTTTACACTATTAGCTTTTACTGCTACCATTGCTACCAAGTTTGTTTCCCTGTTATCATCTGTTACCATTGCATACTTTTACTG
>DATDNG010000250.1:0-2315 GCA_036518375.1 Nitrososphaeraceae archaeon
CTTAATTAAAATAAATGAATAAATGAATAATTTATGGAGCCTTTTCACTCCATTAGAAAAGAGAATTTACATAAGAGGAGCATAATATGTATCAGGACTCATTAATTGCTTGAGCCGTTGTACATATGTGGGGATTAAATCCCTGTCTTTCTGCGCTTTATCAAATGTCTTATATTCCGACTTTCGCACATCTTGCCATTTTGCCTCAGAGCTTTTTAACCAATCTCTAAATGAATTTACAATCTTTTCTAATTGCTTAGGGATTGAAATTGAGGCATCATTTACATCTATAAAATATTTATAACTTCTTCTCTTTTTTGACTTATCTTTTACTATTCCTTCTTTTCGTAGCTCTGTCAGTTTTTTGAATATTGGAACTCTTGAATGGTAATTCTTTAGCCGATCAACAATTTGTTCTGCAGCGCATCCTTCTTGAAGATGAGTGACCATAACATAAGACACAAACGGAGGTAATGAGGCAACAATAGCTTTCGCTTCCTCAGGTGAAACTTCATCTTCAGTCTTATGTCTCATTCCCACTTGGAAACCGAGTGCATCTGCTCCAAAGCTAATTGCTTGCATAGCATCTTCTAGATTGGTTATTCCACAAATCTTGACCTTCATGAACAACAAATCCATCACGTGTTCCATGAATATATTTACATCTCACTTTAGGAGTATTCGCAATGAGTGGCGTCTGGAATAGGATTTACAAATCAAACAATACGTTCTTTGGAGAGGAACCTAGTAACTTTGCTTTGTTTTGATCAGATGAAAGCTAACAGTGTAAAGAGAGTACTAGACCTAGGCACAGGTCATGGTAGAGATACAATATTTTTTGCATCAAATGGAATCGAAGAAGTACAAGTACTGGACTACTCCACTGTAGCTATTGAAATACTAGATAAAGTCGCAAGGAAAAAAGGACTGCCAATAAAATCACAAACCTTTCATGTTAAGAATCCTCTTCCGTTTGCGGATAGCTACTTTAATGCTGCGTACTCACATATGCTTTTTAATATGCGTGAAGAGGAGCTTCATTTTGCATTTTCAGAGATAAAAAGGGTGCTAAAACCGAAAGGTTTGAACTTCTTTTCTGTCAGAAACCATCATGATAAATCCTATGGTAAAGGTAAAGTTGTAGATAAGGGGATTTATGACATAAATAATTTTCAAATCCGATTCTTTACAAAAAACCAAATACAAGACTTAGTATCAGCAGAGGGTTTTGAGATACCGTGGATAAAAGAAGATTATGAAGAACCAGTTACAGTTTATCTTGTATCCAGCACTCATACTAAATGAGAATTGCAATGCCTTTAATTCAGGCTGCAAATATATGATATTAGAGGGACCTACTGGCTTTGGAAAAAGCCCAGTAGCTATATCAGCTTTGTTATAATTGTTACTACGGTAGCTAATGATGGATCACTAGATAAAGAAGCCACTTCATACAACGACGTATTTGGCGCATTTAGGTTAGCTCTTAAATTCTATCACTTTGAAGAGCAAATCGATTAGTTCCCAGTTCTAACGAAGGCAAATAAAGAAACAGAAACCTTTAAAGCTCAGCCAATGTATTGACGTGACGTAATGCGCTTTAAATTACACTCCGTTACGTCAATTCTATTACGTAAATTTTTACGTTAAAAGGAACCTTTTTTGAATTAGGAAATGGTATTATTATTACGTAACTATTACGGAATCACGCTTGAAAATTGCGAAACGATGTTCCGCTGTCAAATAGTGGACTGGAATTTGTTGACAATAACCACGAGATTATCTTCCGGTAAGACAAAATGAAGCATGTTGTCTAATGTATGTTACCAATTAGCTGATAATGAAACATACAGAATTTTGTTACCAAATGGGCAATGATAATCAGCAACACAAAAGAATGCAATCTGTAAACAATAGAGGTAAAGGGATGGGAGGCCGCATAATTTATCAACCTAGGCCAAGAGCCGACTCGAAAGATCTAGTACCAACTAAAGCTCAAAAGCCAACTGGTAATCAAAAGTTTCAGCCATTACCATCGCCATCTGGTGTTGCACCATATCATCTTAAACTAAGCGAGGTGATATCACATGAGCACATGCAGGAGATCCAAAATAGTGGAAGAATTGCATTTCATGTTGTAGGAGATACTGGAGGAATTGGATATGCAGTACCACAGCAGATAGTAGATATGCATATGGAAAGTGATTTTAATGCTAGTAATGCACAATCCCAGCCTGCGTTTTTCTACCACCTTGGAGATGTGGTGTATTATTTTGGCGAGGCAGACAACTATCCTGAGCAGTTTTACAGACCTT
>DATDNG010000251.1:0-3512 GCA_036518375.1 Nitrososphaeraceae archaeon
TAGTAAAAATACATACTACAGTCCTTCTTCTTGTATTTCATCGCAGTACACAATGTACACTGCATAATATAATAGCTATGTAAGCCTGAAGACACAGACTGTATACATATGAGCTCAATCCACCATTCAAAAGTAATAGTAGGAGGTCTTTCTGCAGGGAGCTTAATAATACCACCTCAAGAGGATATCAATACAAAGCAAGAACAGATTAGTGGAGAAAGATTTCCGGATAATACATTGATACTATGTGAGAAGTGCCATTGGAGCTGTACATGTTTTAATATGAAACGTCTTATTGAAAGATGTCCTTTATGTAGCACCAATAAAGAAGCGTTGTCTCGAACTCCTTTAACTTTAGATGAAGCATATGTTATTGACTATGATGATAACAGAGGTATTACACTTACCTTTAGCAGGAAACAACCACTAAGATAAGCAAGTGCAGTATTAAGGTAAAGTTCTATACGTCTGGAGGAGACAACGACGACAATTGTCAACAGCACTAATTTGAATTTACTAAAAATCCAGTTTCCATAGATCGAAAATACTATGCAACTATAAACTTGATCAGGATTTGTAATAGACTTCCTAAGGAAGAGGAGATATAACTTTACGAAAGAAATCAAGAGAAACCATAATAATAATTGTTGCTGTAGGACAAAAAAGCGAGATTGAAAGGGATTTTCTGTGGATAAGAGGTGAAAGACATTCATCTTGAACTAATGCTCTAAGCTGTTTCCTGGTCAATGTATTTTTTGAGACATGCGCAGCAAACCTTCAATTGCCCTTAGCCTTTGCCACTATCAGTAACAATCTGCAAAACTACTATTCCAACACCACACAATTCGCAGTTGTAAAAGTTGTCGCCCATTAGAGGAAAAAAAACGGCGGTGCTGCAACGAGACTTGTCCTTCAAAAGGTGTGTCAACAATAATAACAACAACAAGAAGCGAATAGAGAAAAAATTCTACTACAACTGCAGCAGCAGGTTTGTATGTAAAACACCCCGGCAAGATATGGAAAACTACTCGAGGTCATATACTATCGTGATACCCTAATAATTATGTATAAAACACGAGTTCAAGACTGACCAAGCTGTTGCTTTGTGGCTTTAGTCTTTAGCTATCTAATACATTGTTGTCTGCTGAAGCTATATCTGGCTCGTCATCTACAATCAGAATTTTTTGCTTCTTGGGTTGATCATCCAATTTCTTTTGACAATCCCTATTTTTACTACGCTATAGACTGCATTTTGTTTCTTCCCAATGGAATTGTGAAGCTAAATGTCGCTCCTATTTTTTCTCCTCTGCTTAATATATCACTATTATCATGAGCCCATATTTTACCACCATGAGCTTCTATGATACTTTTAGATATGAACAATCCTAACCCAGTACCTGTTTCTGATTTTGTGGCAAACTTTGTAAATAATCTTGGTAGTATTTCAGAATCTATACCAGCACCTGTATCTTTAATGCTAACCAGAACCTCGTTATCGCTATCATTTTCCATCGGTTGTTGGACTGTCTCAGTAACACATATCACGCCTCCTCTTTTTTTAGTATGTTTAATAGCATTACTTAATAGATTCGATATTACCTGTGTTATTCTTGCTTTATCTGCTTGTACCAGAAGATCTTGATAATGGTTGTTATTGTTCTTTTTGACGGCTTCATAAATTAATTCAATATTGCCATGTCCTTCCTCTTCTATATCACTTCTAAAATCCTCTACAATGTAAGAGATTACATCTTTTAGATTAAATTGTTCTTTGTTTAGTCTTAACGTTTGACTTTCAATTCTTGACACATCTAAAATGTCATCTGTAAGCTTTCGTAATCTTTCAGCATTTCTGTATAATCCTTTTGATATTTGCTCTGTTTTATCAGGATGCTTTGTTAATAGAGCAGAATATGCCAAAATTGCTTGGGTAGGTGTTTTTATTTCATGACTCGCCACATTAATAAACTCCTTTTGCATTTTGTCCGCTCTATGTAACTCTTCGTTTAATATGCGCTCATTCCAAAGCAATCCAAACACAGCTTTGAATGATTCGGTACTTCGTCTGCTATTAGAGTAAAAAGCCAAGCCAATTGCTTCTGAAAAAATTTCAGCCTCTGCTACTCTCATCTCTACCCTTAGAAACTTTTGACCATCAACTATATAGATACCAAATGGACAATTGATGCCATTAAGGATTTTGATGTTAGGTGCTTTGTCGAATATTTTTTTAACAACTCTGGAATTTACTTCAGATAGCGGGCATATGATCTTTATATCTGCACCATTGGTCTGTGCTGCCTTTATAGCGTAATCAACAACTCCTAATCTGTCTAACCTCACCATTGATCTGTCATTTGGAAGAACAACAAGTGCCTCTTGCTTTAGAGATTTGGCTAATTCAACAAGGATCTGACTCGCTTGTTCGTGATCAGTAATAACTTTGAAATATTCTTGCTCTATTCCTTCTTCTATTTCTCTGATTTTTTGTTCGGCTGGAGTTGCTTTATCCCACAGAGTCCCAAATAGATATAGATTCTGATCTATTAGAGCTTTTACATTACTGTAGATAACCTGTAATACTGGCTTGGTCTGTTGCAGGAGTGCAATATCTATGTATTGAGTTCCATTTGTTACAAAATTGCCTTTAACTCCTTCTAAATGCCGAAGTTCATCAATTATTTTCATTAAGTCTTTCCAGTATTGGATGTTATCGTTCGTAATTTCTGTAATATATCTTAGCTTTACTCCTCTATTTTTTGCATCTAGGATTGTCTTTCTTATTGACTCAACCTTTCCCATGTTTACTTGTGACTCTGAAGAATCGACACAAACATATAACATGGTCTTTGCACCAGATACAATATTAGTTAGCAAATTGATAGCATTATCTGCTCCATACAATACCTCCGTCTTTTCATCACTACCAGTCTCATGGGTATCGATCGTCAATGCATGTATAATAAAATACCAGTATCCAGATATATAAGAGGATTTATCGCGGTAGTTTATATCTATCTTGCTTTCGGTGTTGAATACCCAAGGCGTTATTTTGGAGACTTTATTGCCCTTGAAGTTCTGGAAGTTTGACGGCACCCATCTCTATAGTATCTATAAACCACTCTACATTGGCAGGATTCAAACCCCTTTTCTTCAATCCTTTATGCAGTTTCAAAAAGCTTTGAAGATAATGTTCTATTTGCGAATAGATCTCATCCATAAGTTCTTTAACTTCCAAAATTCTCTATCGGCTTATTTCCTTCCCTAAAGAGTTTGTAAGCCTGGGTAGCTATTTCGTTTGAAGATTTTTTGTTACCATTATCGTCTATCGTTGCAAGCCCATGGCCTAGTCCACTCCGTTTTAAAGCAGCATTACGTGTAAATAGTGTCATTCGTATAATATTTGCAAATATATCTTTAATGCCATCGTTGTAATATTTAGTAATCCTTATATCATAAGTGCCCTTTGAGTTAATCAAATGGCACAGAGATTACAGACAATTGAACCAGGA
>DATDNG010000252.1:0-3055 GCA_036518375.1 Nitrososphaeraceae archaeon
AAACAAAACCACAAATTCCTTTTAAAAGCCCAGTAAGCCTCATAAATCGGAACTAATACAAGTCTTTTGAGCACCTCTTTCTTTGTAAGAGTGCCATATTCTGCAGAGATGTGACCTTGCTCTATTTGTACGTTTTTTGGGATATGGATTATTTGTGGTTCAGGTCTAAATATTATACCGGTTCTCGAATGTTTTGTATTGTCCAATTTTGTATAATGATCAGCTAAAAAATTTGGTACTTTTTCCCATTTCATGCCCAACTTATCAAAATTAAATTTTGTTATCGTGTCTTCTCCAAATTGCACATCTAGACGCATATTCAGTACTGGTTGTCTTTTTAGCAATGTTTGGCCAAACCTACCGTATTTTGATTTTGTGGTATCTATTTGTACATTAAAGCTATAATGATCTATTCTGCATCCTTCTACTGCGTCATTGTAAGGCATTCGGCTTCTCATATTTTCGAACCAACCTTGTTTTAGAATAATGTCTGAATCGATGACAGCAACCCAGTCCGTCTGCGCCTTAGAGAATGCATAGCTAGTAGATAGGCCTAAATTAAGTTCGGGTTTAAGATAGATCTCCACATTGTCAAAAGATGACGCTATATCCAGCGTATGATCAGTCGAACCAGCATCTACTAAAATTACATGGCGTACTGGAATATGGGCAAAGATAGATTCCAAACATTCTTTTAATGTCCTTTCAGAATTTTTTGTACGTACGATAACGTCTACAAGATAGTTTTCTTCTGTGTTCTGACTATCAATTGTAAGCGTCATATTAAATAGTCCAGTATGAATACATTTTATAGTTTTTAAATCATAATTCTATACTAACATCTAATGTAAGTATACTTAATAATTGTGCACTAATATTTTGCTAATGTATCACACGGTCCTTCTATTCATATTACAAGTAAATCATTATTACATAACACACGCAGGCAAAATTACGTATATGATGTATTGGTTTGACGCTTTTCCATTGGCCTGTCAGTTCTATAAGGTCGTCTAGAATTTTTCCAAGATTGAAATGATTCATAGCAGTCCTTACATATTTTATAAAATGTAATTTCATTAGTACTGCTTACAGTTAGTTTTGCATATTCATAAATCGTTGTTATTAGTTTTGCACATATAGCGCAATCCATTCTTATTATTACTATTAGATCATTTCAGTTTTTAAATGCCATGAAGGAATTTTCTCAAATTATGTACTTTTCAATAAGGCTAGACTGGCAAGATGCGGATACTATAGGGTAGCATTGATGGTATTAACAGGTATCATGGCAACAAAAGCTATAGATAAGTGTGTTCTATCTTATAGTAACTACACAAGACATCAAAATGTTGAGCACAAATAGTTCTTATTGGTGCTAGTTAAAAAATTTACATTTCAGCCAGCCTCAAGAAGTTGTTGAGTTGTAATTATAGTAACTTATAGGTAATAAGATAGGGCAGCTTTCATACCTATACTCTTTCTTTATCAGAAAACTTCAGTCTACATATCGCTGTTGTTACTATTATATCGCTCTCTGGATTTGAAAGTGCATAATACATAAATTTATCTTCCAATTTAAAATCATTATTTGCTATAGGTATATTATCCAAAACCTCAAATCCAGATCCGTTCTGTTTGATTATAAAATACCCATGACCTTTAGAAACGTTTTGCTCTACAGATTCTAATATCGTCATTATAAAAGCACTAGTTGCACAAAATGTTAAAGTTTTCAATACTTTTTACTCTTCATAAACTAGATATTATGATATTGAAGTTACTCTAAAATTAATCTACTAAAACAACTATATGATACTTTGTACTCTGTGTTCCGTTGTTTGCAGAACTTATCATAGGTACATAAACAATTGATATTTCAAACAAGAAACGCAACCTCTCAAGATGAACATACATCATAAGTATGTAGAGAATAGAATGTCTACAGAAAGTAAAATAAAATAATATGGCATTAGAGGAAGCTGTTTGATCTGCCGCTAACGACGATGATCTTGGTTGTGCTGTTCTGAACACACAAGCCAATCCTCCTCCTCCTAAACTCAGTAAATGACTGATGATAATATGCCAGTGCCAGGAGGTCATTCTTAGATATGTTCCAACACTCTTCCAACACCATGAATTCTGGTGATGCGGTCGGTAGCCCGACTGGTATCAGACTATACTTGTGTCCATCAAAGTACTTCCTTACTCTCTATTTATATTCGCACCGATATACTATCTATAGCTACATCTGAAAACTAATCTATCGATTATATGGACAGCTAATTTCACTGGAAATTACATAATACAGCTTCACATAGTACCGATGGTGGACATGCCCTCTATATTATATCTGCACGAGCATCAGTTGTTCTAAACCGTCATAAAAATTTTAATATACACGGCGAAACTGGAAAATTGCAATGGAATCATCACAAATTAATAATGGTAACATGCTAATAACTGGCGGCAGCGGAGTTATAGGTAGTTATATTACAGAATTATTGAAAGACGAATTTGACATAGTAGTAGCAGATATTGCCAAGCCACAAGCTAATGTAAAATATGTGAACGTAGATCTAACAAAACCCTTCACATTGTCAAAAGATTTTGAAATTTGCATTCATCTGGCTGCACATGTAGGCGGAATTCAGAATTTAACAAGGCATCCCGTAGAAAATATACGAGATAATCCTAAAATGACGGCAAATGTGCTTGATGCATCTGTAAATTCAAACCTCAGTCATATCATTTATACTAGCTCAAGTAGAGTATACGAAAATCAAACTGAATTTCCTACTATCGAGGAATCTGCTAATTCTTCTCCACCCCCAAGCTCTGATTATGGTATGTCAAAATTAATCGGTGAGTACCTTTGTAAAGCTTATCATAAACAATACGGTATAAAGTACACCATATTGAGACTAGCTAATGTTTATGGGCCACGAGAAGCCCCAGATCCCGAATATGCTCACGTTATACCAGAACTAATTAGCAAAGTTCTATCTGGCAATTTTCCGGTTGAAATTTATGGAGATGGAGAGCAGACAAGAAC
>DATDNG010000253.1:0-4138 GCA_036518375.1 Nitrososphaeraceae archaeon
AGACCTTTGAAGAATTTGATCCTCAATTTAGAGAATTTTCTGAACGGGTTTTTAACGAACAACATATGGATTCGGCAATCAGGAGGAATAAACAAGGTGGAGCATTTTGTTCCACAATAATTCCTAAAAAGACTCCATACGTCTTTTTAAATTTTGACGGTAAATCTAGGAATGTCTCTACAATGGCCCATGAATTTTGACATGCAATCCACAGTATGGCCGCCTCTGATAAACCCATCTCCGTATCACACGCTCCACTTCCTCTAGCTGAGACTGCTTCCGTCTTTGCAGAAATGTTACTAAATGAGAGATTGTACAATAATGTAAAAAGTAAAGAGCGTAAGATATTACTTGGAGAACAAATTGATGATATGTATGCTACAATAATGAGGCAGGCATATTTTACTCTCTTTGAAGTTGATGCACACAAGATCGTAACTGAGCATAGTGCTACCATAGATCAGGTTTCTGAATTGTATTTCAGTAATTTGAAAGAACAGTTTGGCGACTCAGTAGATATTTCTCTTGAATTTAAATGGGAGTGGCTTTACATTCCTCACTTTTACCATACTCCATTCTACTGCTATGCGTATTCCTTTGGGAACTTATTGGTAATGTCATTATACCAACAATTCAAGAAAGAAGGAAGCTCATTTATACCGAGGTATTTAAAAATACTCTCAGCTGGAGGTTCACGTAAACCTAAAGAGTTGCTTCAAGAGTCAGGAATCAATATTTCACAGCATGAATTCTGGCAACAGGGTTTTGATCTAGTCTCAAAGAAAATACAAGAATTTAGAGCGATGGGTTTATAATTTATTATATAATTTCATATTGAATAATTTTATATGCACGAAGACAATATTCAGGTTAGAGCAACAGGTATATTCCACAAAAAATCGGATCAGATATTTTTGATGACCTCTTGATTTAAGTTGATAAATCTAATCTCATCTACATATCGTAAGCTATCTTCTTTATGTATAATCTAATAGCGATTGATTATCAGGGTTTTCGATCCTCCTTATTTCTTTAGATAGCTTGAAAAGATCATTTTCCAGTGTCGCTCGTAAACTCTTATTGTAAATTGCAGCAGCAGGATGAATTGTTAAGAAATACTTTTGCCCGTTCCTTTTTATTATTTTACCTCTATCTGCTGTAATAGATTTTCCACCTAGAATTGAGGAATAGGCTGTACTTCCCAATATGCAGATAACTTTGGGCGAAATACGCGAAATTTGTCTTTCTAGATATGGTCTGCATGATGCTAGCTCATCTGCTTCTGGGACCCTATTATCAGGTGGTCGGCATTTAACTGCGTTAGTTATGAATACCTCGGATCTTTTTATTCCTGCTTTTTCCATTGCTATGTTTAAGATCCTGCCTGCCGCCCCAACAAATGGTTTTCCCTTTTCGTCTTCACTCTTGCCTGGTGCTTCACCAACAAATATTATTCTTGCAGAGACTTGTCCTTCACCTGGCACTGCGTTCTTTCTACTTCTTGAAAGTTTGCAAAGAGGACAGCCAATAATTTCATTAGCAATTTTTTCTAGCGACTCATCAGGCATATTATAGATAAACACTGGTGATGCTATAGTATAAAGGCGCAGCTTTATGATATGAAACAGTGATTCAATAAGTATTACGGATAGTATTTCAGTTCTAATTTAAAATCTCTCAGTTGGGAGCCATCGTTATTCATTAAAATAAATGCATTATAATGCATAAAAATTCTTTGTTTATAATAAATGCAGTTTGTCTAACATTAAAATTGATCACCATAAAACTTTTATGATTATGTCATGACTTTAACTATTGTTGTCTGATGTTGACGGCAATTATATAAATGAACAGCTAAAGAGGTTTGAGAATCTGAACCGAAATTTAATTACTCCAGAATTGCAAAAAGAATTAAACAATAATACAGATAAACTCAGGAGACAAAACCGTTTGATTCATTCGGAGATTCTGAAAGGACTTATTGATAAAATGGAATTATTGATCATAGACGGGGATATGGTAAATGCATTAGGCTATAAATTGTATATTGAGCATCTGATATCTTTAGTACAACATCTATGAGTCTAGCCTCTACTGGTTAGAATTGTTTACTCTTAAAGGAGATGGACAAGATAAGCTTTTCAATCTTGTCGAAGATACCTTTTAGAGACAGTTGAACAAATATCTTGGCACTTGAAAATTTAAAAATTATTTAAAAACTTGTTATTTGATACGGCGCTCCTATATTGATAAGCATTTATTGATCATCATCTTGACTTTTATTTACCAGTCGTTTAATGCTTATTTCTAGAATACATGTTCGGAATATTTTTATAGCAACATAAAATATGGAAATGCAAATGAGTTTTGAATTAAGAGCGTTATTGCTCAGCTATGTGTTACTTTCATTTGCTCTTTGGACGAACGTTTCATACGCGCAGCTATTGCAACCTGGAGCAGGAAAAGAGGTGCCGCCTCAAAAACTAAGTCCCAATAAACCAGCACCAGCTAATGCGACGCTATCACCGTTATCGCCAAAATTACACGCAGTAAGAATAACATCTCCAACCAAAGGTCAACAAATATCGATTGGCAAAGATCTTACAATCACAGGGATTTCGTCAGCCAACGCAACTTCTCATTGCCAAGTCTCTATTATTATCAATGGTGTAAAGCCGTACCAACCAGCCACTGGAACTGGCCCAGGTGGAGCAGCAGATTATTCCAAGTGGAACTTTGTACTTACTTCTAAATATACAACAATAAAACCAGGAACTGCTAATAAAATTACTGCAAAACACACATGCGAAGGCAATCCTAGTATAGCGTCTTTTTACAGTGTAAATGTTACTGGAGTAACTGCTCCTACCGCTTAATCCCTACTCCCTTCCAGTTAGTAGGCTTTCTGGAACAAAAGTCGTTTGCACTCAGGACACAAGACATTCCTTTACTTCACGACGATTCTACCAGTCATCCATGGATGGAAAATGTCAAAGTAGTCGTACCTCCCTGCTTTGCTAAACTTCACTGTGAATGTATTTGAAGAGCCAGGATATGATTTTTCCTTCCCGATTGGAAGGAGAAAACCTGAATTAATGTATTTTTCATTGCCACTTATAGTATAATTCCCATTTTTATTCAGAAATTTTGCTGCACCAGTGGAGTCGATTACTAGTGGCTTGAATGCTCTTTCATTAAGAGTTATTATAGTGGTATTCAATTTGCTTTGTGCAGGAACTAACGTTGGTTGACTATTAGAGCCGATAGGGATGGAGAGTGGCTTGATCGTACTTGGAATTGAAAATGGAGCGAATACGCCCGCTTTGTATTTGCCGTCTAACACAAATGTAACAGTATGTGGTAGCGCTACTTCAGATGGGTTATGCCAAGTTATGATCTGACCGGCTTTAACTTCGATTTTTGATGGAAAAAATTGATTTATGGAAGTTGTACTGTTCGCTTGACCAGTCGCTACTTTTACTATAAACGGATAGTGTTCCAAAAACAATTTTGTTTCGACGTTTTTTAGCTCGCCTGCAAGATTAGCTTCATTTGAGAAGAAGAGTGTATAAGTCTTGCCTGCAGGCAGAGTTATATTTACATAATTATTTGATTTTATTTCGTCAATCATATATGATGAGCAGGATGAGGGCTGAAGAGGAATTACACATTTGGCTTTATCTATCAGGTATAAGTGGATAACTGGAACAACTCCGCCCTTTACAGAATAGCTGCCGAGCAACCTTGAGGTGAATTGATTGCTAGGAATCACAATGCTGAAGGTCTTGCTTTGATCCCCAGGTGGAATCTGCACATTTCCATTAACTATAGTGTCGTTAACGAGTTGATCGTATTTGGATGTTCCAGTTTGAGATGGTGCTATAATTTCTTCATTATAGATTACACTGTGTTTTACGAATCCACTTACAAAAATGACACTACTAATATTAAGCAATGTAGTCGACAAAACAATAACGCTCAACAACAGCGCTGACATAAGTCCAATCTTTCTTATAGATTCCACGTATTATAACGTGTAGAATAAATATTTAGGTAGTGTGGTAACGATGCGACTTTATACACAACCAATACAAATATCTAGGTATATCATATTTTGAGCTGTCGCATAAATGTAGAC
>DATDNG010000254.1:0-6178 GCA_036518375.1 Nitrososphaeraceae archaeon
TTCCTTCCACGAGGTAAATATGGACAGCCTAACGCACTCCATATACCAAAAAAATTCCAAGACTTTCTCGTATCAACTAGACGATATATATGATAAGCTTGAGCTTTTATTCTCAGATATATGAACCTCGTGTTCATTTGGAATGGTAACCTTTACTTCCTCCAGATCTTTGCCATTAATACATCTTGTCTCTTTCTTCAGCAAGTCATTCAAGTCTATATAAAACATTTGATCAACATCTTCTTACAATCAGAAATTCAAAGGGGAGTGAGGTTTTATTTATCATGACTATCGGTTCTCAATACTATTCCTAGCTAGAGGATAATGATAATGATGATTGTGAGTTCACTATAGGTATAGTAAAGTTTGAAATATTGACCAAGTGATTATATAAACTTGAAAAAGTTCCATCTGTAGAGTTAGATTGAACAGATTTATTGTTTTTATTGTTGTTGTTATTACTTTTATTTGGTAACAAAGATGCGGGGTACAAAGTGTCATCATAGGGAAGAAGTGTTAGAAAGTACAGACCTATCGATTCATCTTGTTGTTGCTGATGTTGATGTTGATGTTGTAATGGTAGTGATGATGATTTTGTTGTTGTTGGTGAAGACATACGAATTTTAAATATAGCAAAAGTTGATGTCTGTATCATCTTCAAGAAATCTTCCATCTCATCATTTACGAGAATAGTACTTCCCTCATTAATAGCTCTAGCAGCCCAGTGATTTTTGGTATTTTCATTTGATGTTAGAGAGAGATTGACATGTTTTTCTTTAGGGTATTGAAACGTAATTTGTTGTTTTGGATTTTTTGGATTTGATATTTTAATATTTTGTTGTTCTGGTTCGATATTGTCACTATTGTCAGCAATATTACTCTCATTCTTGCTCTTATGAGGGATCTTGATGGCAATCAAAGAATAATTTTTCTTCTGATTTTTAATCCACGATTTTGTCATCCTGATCGTATTTTCAGGCAGCTCATCAACCATTGCCTTTACACTACCCTCCTTGTCTAATACTTCTTTTCTATTGTAGGCTACCAATTTGGGATCACATACGTGTTTTTGCTCGATTCGTGCTACAACATCAGCAGTGTCATCATCATCATTATTGCTATTGTCTTTTGTTCCATCTTTACCATATTTGACTTGTAGTGGATGTGTAAGCAGGCAATCCTTGCAGATTTTAAATCTATAGCCAAATACATCTTCTTCTTGTTTGCGTTGAACATCCAGAATAGAGTTGTTGCCAAGGCCACCTTGAATTTGAGACGGTTGCATATTTGGTTGGGGTGTGGTAGTACTAGTAGCAGATAATGTCTTGCGAGCTAGTCCCCTAGCAAGTTCTAGGCCATATTCAGTTGTCATTTGGCTTACAAGATCTTGTGGTGGTATTGTTGATGAAGATGAAGATGGTTTCATCCCTTTATATAATGGGTCAGAATAAGAATTACTTTTAGCTGAAGGATATCGATGATACATTCCTGATCTTGTATATGGCATAATAATAAATGGATTAGAGTAAAAAGAAGAAAAGAAAGACGAGGAGGCGTCTAGTCTTCTGGTTGAGCCATAAAAAGTATCAAAAAAAGTGCTATATTTTGGAGATGATTGCTGTTGCTTAGAATCATTGGACTTGTATAATCCAGTTAAGCTACCTATCATATAGTCAACATACCTAACTTCAAGACCATATCCTCCATGCAAGTTCATAATGTGCCGCTTTACACTATAACGTCTTGACGATAGCATCCCACACGTTGTACAAGCCCATGTAGGTTTCCACAATTACTGTTTCCCAACCTCCTTCTGTTCTTCTCCTTCGTATCCCACAAAATAGTATTGTTGATGTCGTTGTTGTTGCTGTTTCTTTATGATGAGCAGCAAACCGGCAGCGCAGCGTGACGCCGGGAACTGTTTGTAGAAATTTTCCATAATACTATTTAGGAGAATCTTATATAAGAACATTATTCTATGTCTGGAGAATCACCCGGTGTTTTTCTTGACCTATATTAAGATCTTTTATTGAGGAACACCACAAACCGTTCGTTACCGTATTACGATTATAAACATTGAGAAAAAAGTTGTTTAAAAAATATGTGATTTCTATTTCCGCTGCAGGAAACATTTCCATTATATTATTTAATAGAACTTTTATAAAAATATTATTCACATTATTGAGAATTGGATATTCAACAATGGATTAGACATATTATTGCAGTAATAATCAAAAAACCATCTTCGATTTAGGTTTGTTTATACATGTGTGATGTCAGAGAGGCGACATGTACTAAAACGACTGCAACAACACCTTATTTTTTATGCAAGCAACTTCTGTCAAACTTTTGTTAGCTAATGAAAAAATGAGAATACCCAGCTTCTTTACTAAATTAGTCATTGTTTGGAATACCCAGCTTCTAGTCTTTAGATGTGTTTTCTTTTTGCTTTGTTGTTTGTTCAAATGACCAACGTCGATCATACACTTCATCCTTTAGTTCAAAGCCTTTAAACATTTTGAAATATGCCTGTTTTACTTTATTTTGTTTATCAAATTCAGATTGTATCCATAGAGTTTCAAATATAGAAATACAAGAGGAAACTGTCGACTCATTATTTGAATAAATACCAAGACTCACGCTTTCATCAAAGATTTTCTTTGTGTCGTCATTAACTTCTATTGCCAAGGAGACTGCTTGATCAATTACTAAAGTTGCAATTTTACTTTGTAAGGGCTTGGTTATGTACTGAATGTTGATTGGCAAACGGTTTTGCCTAATTCTTTTTTGTATCGTTTCTCTTAATTGGTTATCGTCTTCTGCTTGTATCAATATTTTAATATTTACACCACGTTCGGATGCTTGCCACAATGTGTTTAACATCCCAGCGTATTCTGCTCGATAGAATGAGTTAATTGTAGAAAATAAAACAAGTATTTCATATGTTGCTGAATCTATAAGTTCTACGGCAATTTTTTGAATTTCAGAGGGATTTCGAATAGTATCAATAAAATTACCTCTAATTCCTCTGCCAATTTCGCTGATTTTCTCTTTGGCAGGAACGGACCTGTCGCAGAGATTATCAAACAAATATTGCTGTGTATCAATGAATGGTTTGACTTCGGTATAGAGAATAGGCTTTATGATTTGTTTTTCTTCGTTCTGTACTACATAGCATAAATACTTTCTTCCATCTGCAATTAAAAAATTACCTTTAACTTTCTCATCATGAAAAACCTCACCACTATGCTTCATAAGTAGGTTGCAATAATTTGTATTTTGCTCAGTAATTTCGGTAATGAACCTCGACCTTGTGCCTTTGGCTATCATTTCAGTTATTGCCTTCCACAGCGGTTTATTAGCCACTAGAAAGGTCAATCCTCTATAATCTATGCAAAAATCAACGGTTTCATTAGCCTCTGAAATAATTTCTAATAGATCCTTACTCAAGCTCTCTGGCTGATATATTACTTTGGTACTATCTGCAGAGTGAGTATCTTTTGGCACTGTAAGTCATAGATATTACTAACGTATTTAGATATCTAGGTGAATAGAGGTTAGCTCTATATATTTGAGCCACGAGTTCATTAAAATTTAGGAATAGGAATTATGATTATTTAGGAGGCTTGGCCATATTTACTTCAGTAATCCATTCACATTTTACTCCTGCTTTGTCATGGTGATTTTCAACTGCTGCAATATCTGGCGCATCAAGAAGACAAAAGCACACATTGGCTTCCTTATTGTACAATAAATTTACATGTGCAACACCAAATTCATCTCTTGGAGACTCGCAGAGTTCTTTTAAATTGTCTTCACTAAACGGAACTTTATGGACATCAAGAAATACAGGCAATTCATATAGATTTAGATCAGCATAGTTATATAATTTGTTAACCAGACACTGTGAGTAGAAGTGAAAAGCAGGTTAATTTGGGTTGGCTACTTCAAAAGGACAACAATATTATCCTGGCTCGTCAAATAAATTTACATTAACTTTCCAAAACGCAGGAACATAAAAGTATCTATGCCAAATACATCCTTGGATTCAAGGTTTGGTTATATTAAAGTGAATAGTTTAGACAATTTTTTCTTTTTTGTTTTATATGCAAAAAAGAAAGCTTGGAAATTATAATATGACATATCAAAATTACATATGTATAATATAACAAAATACAGTACTATACTAAAAAGGAGAAAACTTGCTGGGATGGCATGTGATCATCTATGAACAGCAGCAACGATAACATACGTAATAATAATAAATAATTAGGTAATAAGGCGTTGCTGCAGTATTATTATTTTATTGAATTTCGATCATAGTTCCATCAAGATTATCTCTTTAGACTTGCCTGCTGCTTCTTCTGCTATTCATTTTGTGTGACCTTTACAGAAAGATCTACAAACCATCATTATCAAATGTGCCTTGTCAATCTCATAATGAAGGGTCACAACGGGCCCCAGTTAAGTTTCAAAGTGCCCCTACACACATGGTTCGTCTTCATGATGAGGGCAACTATTCGGTTTCACCTCCCTGTGTTAAGAAGATAATTTGTGCTTTCTTCTTATGTATATTTACAGAGCATTTTAGCACATAATAATATCTTAAAGCTGTTACACAACTTTTCTTAATATACGTCCAAATAACATAATCCCATAACTGACATTATTATAATGTCAATAAGTAAAAGGTGGAACGAACCCCAAGGTGAAAGTATAACTGACAAATTATTTGAAAGACTAAAGCCGCAGGATCCTCTAAAGCCACGGATAGAGGAAACCCAACACAGATTGCAAATGCAGCTTTCTAAACTGGAAGCAATTTCTTCGAAGTTGAAAGAAAAGGATAAATTAATTTTTAACAAGGTGGTTCATTCTCTTCAAAGTCATGACAGTTACCATGCTAAAATATTGTCTAGCGAGTTGTCTCAAGTTCGAAAAATGTGCAAGATGGTTGATTCTGCAAAATTAGCATTCGAACAAATTCAGTTAAGATTAAACACGATGACTGAACTAGGAGATGTAGTAGTTACGTTGAGCCCAGCTATGTCTGTTATAAAGGGAATACAAGGTGGATTATCTTCTATGATGCCACAAGCAGATCAATCATTTGGACAAATTTCAGAATTGCTAGGTAATATTATGTCTGATTCAAGTCAGATTCCATCAACTGCTGCTCAAGTAGGAGGCATTATGGATACAGGATTAAATGAGGAGGCAATGAAAATCATAGAAGAAGCAAGTGGTATCTTAGAGGAGAATACCAAGAGGAAATTCCCTGATCTGCCATTATCTGATGATAATGAGACATTTGAATCTAGTACTAAACGAACTCAGAGTTCCTTATACTAACTACAAAACGTTATCCTCTTATTTGGATATGCAATTCTTGAAGGCAATCAGTCCGAATTTCTGACTTTTGTATTCTAAAAAGGAGCAATAAGATCGATGCCACATTTGTTACAATACACAGCATCATAAAACAAATACTAATAACACCACGTGCAATATGGTACTATAAGATGGGCTCATCATCATTTTTCTCTTACGAAGAATGAAATACATTATTGGTGTCGTTGTTCTCCAGTTGGCCATATGCACGCACAAAGTCAATGAGCGAGCGATAAGGAAATTTGTATTAAAGTATACCATTGCGAATAAAAGATCCTGATTACTCATGGGAAGGAATTATTGAAGCCATTTTTTATAAACTAATAGCAAATAATTAAAACCACCTAGATAGAATTCTTAGAAGAATATGTGTAGTGAATGGAATTGCTTGGTTGGCCAGCATAAAATTACTGGTGCTATAATATGATACTAGAAAAATATATCGATGAATCTTAATTTTTGTTGTTATAGATTTGAGATTCATATGTAAATTCTATAAAAAAATAAAGCATTAATTGCACTAATTCACATATACTTTAATGATAATGATAGTAATGATACGACGATTCATATAGCTTCAATAATAATGGTAATAATTTCAACCTTCATAGTTGCGATGTTTCCTGTTGCAAGTGTACAACAACAACAAAGCGCTCCTGCTAACAGCAATGATATGGCAACTTGCACAGATCAGCATTCTGAGTATTTGATAAAATGCTTCCCTTTTATTCTTCCTTTTCCGTAAATAATTATATTGAACAGACAAACAAACACACGCTAATTGCGA
>DATDNG010000255.1:0-2537 GCA_036518375.1 Nitrososphaeraceae archaeon
AAAGCCAGTGACACCTGACCATAGGGATACCACCTGTCATTATAGATCCATCTATTTTAAAACAAACACCAATATACAAATGGATTAAAAATCGCCCACTTAACAGACAAGCGCTGCACAATATTAGATTACTCTCTTAACATTCATAGACTTCACTTCACTGCTGCAACAATTGTATTATCTATTATCTGGTTTGCCAAGATCTTCAATAACGAGTTTGCTATCTCTAAAATACCTTCATGGTATTCGTTGTAATAGTAGTTTTGATGTACTTGGTAGAAGAATGAGAATGAGCAGAAGCATAAGGAGAGGATGATATAGCTGCAGCTGTAGTACTATTGTAACTACTGCAGCTGTTGACATGGATATGCTAACAAATTTGTTAACATAATAGAGAATAAGAGAGATTGAAACGTCAAATATATCTTAACATTTGAAATTTTTGAATTCAAAAGTTATCGAGACCTTTCGTTTGTTGAGTGGTGGACTGGGTGGGATTTAATTCCTTCGGCTTAAGGGGTTCACCTACTCTATGCGTTAATTGATAACTAATTAAAGAGCGAGAAATATATCATTACAGTGGCAACTCTGGGATATCATATCAAAGAATAGTGAGAAATCGATGTAGAATCTCCATCTAGCACACGATAATATAATCCACCTAAGACTACTATTATTATCTGAACTATATATTGTAAGAGGAATACTTTTAGCATTGGATTTTGAGGTTGCAAGCGACATTTTAAAATCAATCTTAATCCCTTCGGTGATTGATCTCACTATACTTGCAGTTGTAGTAGCAATAAGAATAGCACTCAGTTCGTCATTATCACAAGAGGTAGATAGGTCCTAATAGTATAGATGTCTTCCTTCCTTTGATGGCAGAAAGTGTTTATCTAGTTCATTTAGTCTTTCCATAGAATCATCATTTTTTCGAAGACTAGAAAAAGACGAATCATTTCTAATTTTTTGAAAAAGTAAAAGAACTTGTTCAATTGTAGCGCCTTGTTTTATGTCATAGCCTATTTGCCTGCAAACATTCGTTATTCTACCATAGCGTTTATCCTGTCTTCTCTCCCGCGCACTAGCATTAACAGACAATCCTGTTACAAACTTAATTACTGTCTTTTCCATGTGCGTGACATGCCATTCTCTCAAAGGGAAACTGTTTTGTATCAAAAAAAGGTCATCATCGTATATGTACACAGCGTACTAATATATGTAACATGCTTCAAACCTCGGAGTAAATCAACGCCCTTTATCTAAGAAAGATCATAATAGCTATCAATGGTATGGTGTAGACTTTGCTGTAATATTATTTGCGGGTCTTTCTATAAATGTGCCTTATAGACCAATCAATCATCTTCCAGCAATTAGAAAAATTCCAGATGAATATTGATTACAAAAAGACAATGGCAAAATATGAACTGGAGAATATGAATAATCTTATTACAATCCTAAATAGAGATATCTGTAACAAAAGGAACCAGATCTTATTTGAACTGTGGGATTCAAGTATTACAAGGACATATCCATAGGTTTAACAGAGACAATCAACAAAAAATTGAAAATAAAACCTACAGCTAAAGAGCCAATGAAGGAATGACATACACACAACAGCAGAACTTGTAGCTAAAGGATGTAGCTATCAAGGAGATATTGTTCTTGATCATTCATTTTATGAAGCTAAACCAAAAGACTATCTGGGTATACTAGAGACACTTTCTGACAGATACAGTAGTGTATTGATAGTGGAGCATGATCCAACAGTACAAGATACAATACAAATGCTTACAGACTCATCTGATGTAGTAGCAATACCATCATGTGGCCTGGCTCATCTTGTTATACCAATCGAAAGGTGGTCTGACCTTGGCAGTAAGAATAAATTAGAACAACATAAGGTAGTGCTAAGGGAAATAAATTATCAAGGTAATATATAAATCACATCATTAACTTGTTGAACAGAGACATATTACCTTGATAATTCTTCAACTTAAATCAACTCAGAATATAAATTCACTTGAAGATATATCTTCCATCATAAGCTATCTATACAATGAACATAACTACAAGATAAGAGGCCATGAGATACAGCAGATAAATTCCAATATTGAAAAGACGACTATCGTAGAACGAGCCAATATTGTTTCATCATTTTGCTCTAAACATGAACTAGACTACTTAACTTATCACACACCCTTTCTTGTAAATGGTACAAGCCTCTATTACTATGATGATATTAAATGGCATCAAAAAATGTCTGATTCTATACTAATTACAATCAAGGAGGCTGAAAAAGTGTATAGTGATTCCAATCTAAAGCACAATGTTATCATAGTATTTCCATATTATTGGCTTTATTCATAAGGAAGATGTTCCTTTACTTACAAAAGAAACCAAAAGAAAAATAGTAAAAAGATTAGAGTCATCTTTCATTGAATACTTTTACAATAATAACACCATATTTAATTCAGATCAAAATACAAATGAGCAACAGTATTTATTAGCAGTTGAAAATAGTTATCCTAAACCAT
>DATDNG010000256.1:0-4020 GCA_036518375.1 Nitrososphaeraceae archaeon
CTCTTGATGCGTTAAACAAAACAAAACAAAACAGAATGAAATGAAATGACAAAAGACTATATGGCTTTGTTCTGCAATAGCAATAATATTTCATTTCTCTGATGCGTTATTTTTTGGTTGTCAAACCATTGTTGCTGCATTTGCTGTATCGGTTAGAAAAAGACAAGTTGCATAGATATACTATAGGGTACCCCTCCTAGTATCATTGTTATCATATGATACTATCTCCAAAGCAGCTCTGAATGCATTTACTCGAATTCTAGCAGCAGAGCTTTCTTCTGGTACTGGCATTTTGGTTAATTCAGTTGATCCAGGATGGGTGGCTACAGATATGGGTAGCAGAGGAGGACGTCCAGTAGAAGAAGGAACAAAAGGAATAGTATGGGCCGCAATGTTGCCAGATAATGGTCCAACAGGAGGATTTTTCTATGACGGCAAGCCAGCTCCATGGTAAATAAAGTAGGCCTATTGTGAATTGTGAATCATACTGCGGCTTGATAGGATATAGATTAGCAGAGGGAAAATCAGATCATATATCTAAACGAGTAGCATATTTACACTTTGGTATGCAGATCTTTTCGCCTGATGGGAAATATGGTTATGTATGTTCTTCCGTTATTCCCGAGACAGTTGTAATTACAGTCGCTGATCACAAAATTGTCGGTCGGGTTCCTCAGCTCAGCGCATTCTGTCCAAACATTGCGGCGACGCCAGATGGCAAGCAGATCTGGTTAACGTTAAAGGATATTGGCAAGACAGAGGTGTTTGATGCTCGTCCGCCTTTCTCCATCTTAAAAACCATCAATACAGGTCCGATTACCAACCATGTCAACATAGCTCACAATGCAAAAGGCACTTTTGCCTATGTCACAGTCGGCGGGCTCAACCAGGTACAAGTGTTTCCCACTGATGATTTCTCTAAAATCGCAACCATTCCGGTCGGTAAACTGCCGCACGGGATTTGGCCATCTGGCGATGGAACACGAGTCTATGTCGTGCTTGAGAATGAAGATCGCCTTGTAGCAATAAATACGCTGACCAACAAGATTATTGCCAGCAGTCCAACTGGCCAAGCACCTCAGGCTATAACATATGTGCCCAATGCTGTGCCAAATGGTTATAGAGCCCAAGAGCTGCACCCGTTTGGTCTAGCTGGAAATGTCACTCGTTTATCTCTTGTGCCGCCACCACAACCAAACCATGGCAGGGCCATCATCAATAATGCTACTAACGCACCTACCAGCGTATCTTTGTTTGATCAGGGATTGGTTCAGGTGCTACAAGCTGCGGTTACGGGACTTGAGCCTAAACATCCCTACATGCTTGCTCTCTCGCTCAATCCGAACATTACCGGTACACTCGGACCAATGCAGGAGTTCATGACCAACCCTGCTGGATCTGCTATCGTTAACACAGTAGGTCCTATCCTACAAATACTGCAGGGTAACGTACCACCAAGATACCTCGTCATAGTTCCTGGCACCGCCAAGCAGCATGGGGCTCCTGTTCAGATCCAACTAAGTAATGGACGTTAGGTTGAGTGATGGATGGATTGATGATGAGGATGATGATGATGTTCGTCATCTGAAATATGACGATAATCATAAGGTGGCACTTGCTGAATAAATAGGTGAGGAAAAACTTCGCCTGCTACTTCTAGTTATGTAGAGACAGATTAAGGATTCATTGAAAATTATCTGTATTATTCATCTTTCTCCTAAGGTTGTCGTGGACTGATTCCGTGGAGTTTACTTCTTTGTTTAGAGGGAAATCATGTTCATAAAGGATAACGGTAACTCCTCTTTGCAATATTATCGCTATCTCAAACTAGCTAACAAAAGCATCAGAAGACGATGAGGCAATTCTGTTTGTTTCATGTAGCTTGAACTTATCCCAGAAGAACCCAACAATAATTCCTAATACTCCCCAGAATATGCTAATAGTGAATGCAGAAGCAATTCTAAAGCTAATAATCAAGTCTGCTGGAATTGTGACTTTGTCCGGGTTTGGTGGAAATACAATATATGCACTAATCATTATTACTGCGTATATTAGCGGAAATATCAACCATGTGGGCTTCTCTGGGAAGTATGTCTGTAACCCCTTATATGATAATGCAAGTGCCAAAGCACTAAATCCTGAAACTGCAATAAAGCCAACATACAACATCTCTCTATAATATATTGTAGATGGATTTCCTACTGCAGGTGGATTAGCAGGGTATTTCAATGCAGGGATTAGAAATATTACAAAGAACATTATAGCTGCTAAAAACAATGCTTTTCTTTTGTTATTAAAGCTAGGTAGTGAGCGTCTGCTGTATACAAAAACTATCCCAAATAGTGCTGATAATGATATGCCATAAGTTGCTGCTGCAACTACTTCTCCTCCTTTTTGCCACATACGGTGCTGAGATTGTTGTGTGGTATCAACACTCTCTCCTCTAGCTATCTGCCGCTGCGTTTCTATGCTTATAGCTTTATCTATAAAAGGCTCTACAATAGCCTGGTTAATTAAGCCAAGAATAATACCTGCGATAGCTCCAGAGACAAGAGTTATGATGATAAAATGTAGTGTTTTCATTTCAGGGTTAGAAAGAAAGAAAGAAAAGATGTTTGGACGAGCTTTAAATATCGCATAGTTTGCATTACCTTGTTTATTTTATTTTATTAGTGGCATGGAAAGCCTACTGCATGTCTCAAATCGTGATTGAATTCATGTATTAACATTACCTGATCATGATTCAAATGAATGCCCATCGGTGCAGCTAAGGCTTGCACCAACTGACCCTGGTCGTATCCTACTATGAACATGCTAAGTACGAAAATTGCAGCTAGTATTCCTATGGCTGGTTTAGGTATGCCGCTACTTTCCTTAGCAACCTGCTTTATTATAACTGACATTTGTAATCTCTATCTTTGATAATGTCATTATATATAAGTGATAGGTTAGTTTATCCAACTCCTATACTCATCTGTCTAACGAATACAATTAAATGCAATTGGGGCTCTTATCATCATGCTGTCACCGCTAGTGCAATAAAGATATGCATACATATGTTAAAGCATTAACAAAAATTGCAAGCAGATATGCTCCAAGTAGAATGCTTTCTTTTGAATTAGTTCATATTTTTAAGGCGTTTCAGCTTTTGGGTAAGAGTAAACATGTGAGTAGGACACTGCTCTGCCAAGAATTGGCTCTTGGTGAAGGTTCTGTGAGAACTCTGCTCAAACACTTGAAGATGCAGAATCTAGTTAAATCGACAAACGGCGGAACTTGGCTGACAGAAAAAGGTAAAGCACTTTCATCAGAACTGTTACATTCAATCCCATCTGAAACCATTATGTCTAAATGTTCTATTGCATTAGGAAGGTTCAACTATGTGGTTTTACTCAGAAACTATGATTTTGCTATCAAGTCTGGAATAGAGCAAAGAGATGCCGCAATAAAAATAGGAGCATTGGGTGCTACTACCATGATATACAGGGACAATAAAATTATCATGCCAGGAGCATATGGCAACAATAACAATAATTTCTTACAAGAAGAGCCGCATGTCACTAATTTGCTAATCGATAAACTGGAGCCAGAGGAGAATGATGTAATAATAATTGGAAGTGACAATGAGAGTTTACGAATTGCAGAATTTGCTGCAAAAAATGCTGCATTAAGTACTATAATGAATCACGAGACACACAAACGCCAACATGTAGAAAACACGATCGATGGTCAGTCCTTGGCTTAGATTAATGTTAACAGACTCAGAATTATCTTTATACTTTAGCCTGATATCAATTATATGGATTGCCTCATGCCTAGTAGAATTCGCGGTGGAAAGAACAACAGCTGTGCTAGGTGCGAAACTGCTTGAATGTAATAAAGAAAATACTTGTAAGTATAGAAATCTTGGTATTGATCTTTCACCAAATAATAAACGCGTATACATATCAGGAATTGGCTCAGACAAGGCAAATGTTATTGATGAAAAAATAAACAGGAACTTGTAAAACAGATAACAGT
>DATDNG010000257.1:0-2722 GCA_036518375.1 Nitrososphaeraceae archaeon
AATTTCTTGTTCACATAGATTGTTTATGATCTTTGAAACAAATTGATATTATATCATATTGACTAAATGAGATTGCTATGGTTCTAGGCCTTTTATGGACAATAATACTCATAATTGTTGCAATAGTCATCATAGTACTGTTGCTCAAGTTTCTGTTTGCCTTAATCTTCATAGGACCATATGAGATATACGATGCACATCAAGACGTTATGAATGCCTACAATTCACTGCGGCCTCTAACCTATGAGGAACATTTGCAGCATTCACTACTTTTTTCTGTAGACAAATAGACACTTACAAACCGACAAATTATTTATTGAATTTATTATAAATTGCTAATATGTTGTTGCATGTACTACATTTGTATTCTCCCTTTTCAATAAGCATGACATTTGCTCCTAACTCTTCATTTGGATTTTCATGCCAGATTGTTTTTGGTACTATGTCAGATTATTAAATACAGCTATTGCTGGATTAAATGACAAGAAAAAGCTGGTGGGGTGATAGCCAGTCAGCAGTGAATATTCCATGAGCAAATAAAACTATACCTTTTGTGTCAGTATTATTATTAGGTATAGTTAAATCAGCCTCAAGAGTAGTTGTCGCTTTTTCTGTTGTGTTAGCACTTACTGCAATGCTAATCAAATATGAATTCCCAAAGAACTGGTAATGTAAGTCTGTTATAGAGATTGTTATCATAATTAGATTCACAATTGTGCAGCTACTCAATTCAGGAAATTACTATTACAAATGATTCTTTCTGATGTTACATAATTTTGTCTCTATGTGTAGTATGTGATGCGTGGGAAATGCAGAGGTCATGCGTAGTTCTAAAATATGTATCTTCGTAATCAAGATGATACCCCAAAACGCATATCAATAGTTCATTTGATTCTTAATTTCTCTAGTAAGTAGCTAATGCTAGTAAATAAGATTGAACTACTATATCATGTCCGTATTTACGATACCCAATACGATCGGGTCCGATCTTTGCAAACTCATGCATACATTACTATTATTATCAGTAAGCGAGTGTATCGCATGTGACATAAGTCCAGAATGGTCTATCATACGGTTCATCTTGTGTATCATAGTTCGTGGCAAACCATGGGAAGAATGACTTTGTTATACGGTCATGCGTTTGATTGTACAACCAGTAAATACTAATATAAGATTGCTCGTATTAACTCATCATTAAGAAGAACAAGATATTCAAGACGTTATAACATCTATGCCGTTTGCAACGCTCAAAAGACAAAATACGGATGGACAAAAGCAAAGACGGAATATTGTATTCGCCATTTAAAACATAAAAGACATCGAAAGCGATAACCTTATGGATGTTATAACAAAACCCTATGTGTGTAGTCTACTCTATTTAACTGCCATAATCGCTCATTTTACACGACTTTACTAGGGGCTACTTTAGGCCTACTCATTCTTTACACGTCGTTGAGTTAAATAATCTGTTAAATAATAGGCAACGATATAGCCCAAAAGCCGTTGTAAACGCCGTTGCTTATTGTTGCCTGCCTGTCAAGCCTTATTAGTCCTATAGAGGAGCCTTAGGAAGATGATAGTGGAAAGCTCTTCTAGACCTTACAAACAGTTTTAGATATAGTGTATTGTTATTACATTATTCATTGAAAAGCTTTGTTTTACAAATGGAGCAGGATTTGGCCTGCCTTTGGAATTGGAATAGACTACCAAAATGGTCACTTGATCCTAGCATATAACAATCAAAGGATGAGTAAATTTCAATAAATTTACTCATCCAGTTTTCGATCAGATAATAGACGTAATGAAGCTGTTTGCTAGGGAATTAATTGCAATACAACAAAAAGTAATGATAGATCGGGAATATAAAGAACAAGAAGAAGAAGAGAGTAGAGGATTAGTAAGAGTAGGACAGGCAGTTATCCTTGGCATTTGACTATATCCAGACACTCATTCCGTCGATAGATTATAGTCTGCAAGCATTTGCACTCGAAGATCAAACATGAGTTAGAAACAATCGACTACAAAAGAGCAACGGAACGTTGTATTCGTCATTTATAACGAAAAAGACATAGAAGACGATGACTATTTAGACGTAATGTTACATACATTTGGGGGTAACGCAGATACAGAATATATGCACAAATGTTGCGAGGTTTTGCTGATAATATCACTTTCCTAATTCCTTATTAGGCTGCTAGCGCTGGAACTTTAACCTGTTTGTCAGCAGACAAAATCTTATTCGGTGCATATGCATTCTTGTCGCCAATTGTTCCATCAGTTAGATCATTCATCAAATACCACCAAACTAGACACTTTCAAAAATAGCAGTTAATTGTTTCTCCTCTCCTATCCTCCTCTATGCCAGATTTGGTATGGCCATTTTCATAACCTTTTGTCTCAGTATTATTGCTAATGCTATTGAAACAATTGAGAATAATACAGCAGATAAGAATATCAGATTAAATGATGCAGACGATGGAAAATATTGTACTATTCCATGAATATTCAATAATGATTGATGTGTTTGCATATACATTCCTGCCAAAGCTGGACCTATAGCACTGCCTATTATCCTCATAAGAAGAGTCATTCCTAGCGAAATGCCGCTAAATTCTCTTGGCGTAGATAAAATGATTACGTTCATAGCTCCAACGCTAGTCAAAGATAATCCAGTCGACAATATTGCAAGATTTATTGATACCAATAACTCAGTTGAATGGAA
>DATDNG010000258.1:0-2742 GCA_036518375.1 Nitrososphaeraceae archaeon
AACACAAACAAATAATATTTCTTTGCAAAACACATCTATTAGCCTGGACATATTATTTCTAAACTCGAGTTTAGAAAGTTACCGTGAATAGAGTAGAGGGAAATTCAAATCTACTTGACCAGAGGATAAATTTTTTCCTAAAACAAATCTATTATATATGACGCGATGATGACCATGCACTACACTTAATGATAGCATCATGACTATTACATGTCTCTTTCGATTCTATTTAACAATGAGAGTTGTACATTCAACAACTTCTCAAAGTCTTCTTTATTAATTGCAAGTGGAGGAACTATCATCATGATATTTCCCAGAGTTCTGGTGAACACACCCTGCTTTAATGATTCTTGTGCAATATAATAATTTATGATTCTTTTATTTTTTAAGGTTTTGATAGGTTTTCCTTTCCACGATATTTCTATTCCAGCCAAAAGTCCCCTATGACGAACGTCCGTGACAATAGATGATTTTTTAAATTCTTGTAGACGCTTTGCTAAATATACAGTATTTCTCTTTATTCGAAGAAGTAGATTCGTTTCTTTGTATAACTGAAGATTCGCTAATGCTGCAATACAGCCTACAGGATTTCCTGTAAATGTATGTCCATGGTAAAGTTGTTTATTCTCCCAATAGTCACCCAGAAATTCGTCAAATATTTTTCTGGTTGTAGCCGTTATAGCAAGCGGAAAATATCCCGCAGTCAGAGATTTACCAAAACATGCAATATCAGGTATAGAGTTCTGAGCGATGTATTCCACCATATTTCCTAATCTCCCCCATCCCGTTGCAATTTCGTCAACTATAAGTAGAATATTGTATTTCTTACAAAGATCAGATATTCTCTTTTGGTAATTTTCGGGATATATTATTGCACCTCCTGCAACTTGTGCTCCGCTTTCCATCACTAATGCTGCACAATTAGAACTGTATTTCTTGAGGGTTTTTTCTGTTTCTTCTAAACAATATTCAAGCATATCTATTTCGCTGATATGCTTTTTTTTAGAAAAGGAAGGGCTTGGTATTTTATATACTCTTGTAAGAAGCGGTTTGTAAGCATGGAAATATTGACTAAGATAGCCAAGAGACATTGCACCAACTGTATCTCCGTGGTATCCATTTTCAAGTGAAATAAACTTTGTTTTTTTGTAATTGCTTTTATTATGCCAGTAATGAAGTGCCATTTTCATGGCTACTTCAATTGCAGTCGAACCGTTATCAGAAAAAAAAACTTTGTGCATTCCCTTTGCTATTTTAATAAATCTTTCTGCAAATTTCACAGAAGGAGCGTTGCTCAAGCCGAAAAGAGTCGAATGCGGAATAGTTCTAAGTTGTCTCACCATTGTCTCTATCACTTTATTTGTGCTATGTCCCCATACATTGCACCACATGCTTGCATTTCCGTCAAGATACTTGTTACCTTCACTGTCTATAAGGTAAAACCCTTTTCCTCTCACAATCACTTTGTTATCACTCGAGATCCAATCTCTCATCTGTGTATATGGATGCCACACGAATTCCTTGTCAGCATCATGAATTCTCAACGACAATTAAACTTAAGAAATGTCGTACTAATAACATTTTCATGAAAGGTCTATTCATAACGGCAACAGATACAGGTGTAGGTAAAACCATTATTGGCGCAGCTATAGCATCAACAATAAGAAGAAGTGGAGTAGATGTAGGAATTATGAAGCCGTTCGCATGTGCTGATAAGATCTTCTCTAGAAAATACAAATCAGAAGATGTTGCATTATTAGCAAAGGCCGCCCAAGTTACTGATCCTGATGAACAAATAAATCCGTTCTTTTATCCCATTCCTACCGCTCCCTTTGTTGCCTCAAAATTGAATTTCAAAAACAAGGTGAATATATCTTATGCATTAAAACTTTATCATAAACTCTGTGCAAAACACGATTTTATGATTGTGGAAGGAATAGGCGGTGTTATGGTCCCTTTGACTAAAAAAAAATACATAGTCAATTTTGCTAAATCACTTGGGCTCCCGACGATCATAGTTTCAAGCTTAAAATTGGGAACCATTAATCATACTTTACTTACAATAAAAGTTTGCAAAGGCTTTGGATTGAATCCAATTGGGATTATTATTAACGGAATTGAAGAAAATGATTTCTTAGTTAAAGATAAGGTCGTTGAGGCAATTGAGGAATTAAGCGATGTGAAGGTCCTAGGTGTTATACCATTTCTTAAGACTCCAAAGCTGAGCAAAATGAGACTTGCAATTGAACGAAATCTAGACATTAATGAAATATTGTTGATGTAACAACCGAAAATTGGGCCCTTCAATCTTAGGGACATTTGAGTGGTAGTTTAAATTGGGGACATTTTGTTAAGTTAGGAACATGAGACTCTGTTAACTTGGGTAAATCAATAATCGTTGGTTTCTATAAACCGTCTACAACCATTCCAGGCAAGTAACATGGATTCATTTATTCAGTAAAGATTTATTCAGTAAAGGATAACTGATAATTTATTATCTTCTATCGCCTTGAGGTAAACTCGGAACTTCCAATGCCAAGATAGCTATGAGAAACAGTGAGATATACTTCTGTAACTGTGGAATTATAAAAAGCGTGTGTATATTACTAGTGCTGTATCTTTTCTCAAATCTTATGTACTATGTGCTAACAAAGTTTTTGATGTATAGGGCCAAAATATGGGATCAACTTGTAATGTTATATGCTATATCATAAAACTTTTCAGTAAATCGAAGCCGCTTTG
>DATDNG010000259.1:0-3831 GCA_036518375.1 Nitrososphaeraceae archaeon
GGCAATCCTGGTGCTTTTACGAGTGTAGGAATTACTTTTGCTGATGGTAGACGATGGTCTGATAACATAAAAGACTCGCTTCCATACCACGTGCATAAGCTACAACTATCAGAGACTCTAGAGTAGCCGTGGAAACATCAACTAACTACGTAGATATACATAGATCTATAGCTGGAGGCTGTGGTAACAGGGGCTGAGATCCTGGTGAGACAACGGTTTAAGCCATCCTCATTTTTTGATAAACATGAACATCCGTAGTCCCGAAGTGTATGCTTCTGATTTTTCCAACAAGACGACTGCCCCTAAGATATGACCAAATCATATGAAGAAGGGCACAGATTATTTGAAAATAAGTAGGAGGAAGGCCAGAACAACTAGCAGCACCATCTTTGATCTTGATATTATTCCTTATTACTATTTTTATGGCTTGCAATCGGTTGCTCTAACCAATATTTCTCTTTGTAAAGTTTAGATACCTTTTCTGCTGAAGTATCAAAAGTCTGTTGAAGCGTATTTTGTGCATCAGTTAATTCATTTATTCTTTGTTGGATAGCCTGCAAATATCTCTCTAATCCCTGCTTTCTGTATTGCATATCTTGGAGATTATATCGAAGACCTTGGACTTCCTCCTTACTCCGTGTGGCTTCTGGAAACCCAACCATCTTCCCAAATATATTGGCAGTTCATGGATCAAAACCAGCATAGTGATTATTAGCAGACACTATTGCAAGATTGATGTTTTTTCTTCCTCTCCCTTACAAAGTGAATGTTAATTTTATAAGACATGTGAATCAATTTCTTCTTCTTGTCCTGATAGTTTACCATGTTTTTCTATCCATCTTCTAGCATACTGTGCATTAATTTCGCACTTGAACTTATCTTGCCTCAGTTTTTCTAGGGCATAATACAGAGGGTAGACTGTTAACGCCCTGAAGTCATAGATCCCATTGATGGCATTGACATAGTACGTTTGTGATGTAGTTCTCAAATTAGGTTGTTTGAGTGTTTCTGATAGTACAATGTAGGTTTTGTCCAGCACTTATGGAGTTGGAGGAGCTAGATTGGTGCGGGGCGGTTTAGAATAGTACAATGTAGGGTTTGTCCAGCACTTATGGTAACAGTTGCATCAGGTGAACCACTAGCAGGTGAACCACCGGATTGCACGCAATTTCCTTCCCAAACAGGATTAAAAAATTCCCCGGGAACTGATTCATGTATTGTGAAAGAACCTGGGCCCAATGTAACAGTTTGACTTTCTCCAATACTAAGAGAGAATGAAGATGGTCTTACAAGGTTATTTCCTGTAGCCGTTATGGGAAACTCCAGCGGCGGCGGGCCTAGACAATGTGTAACATCAACAGCAGTGCACGTTTTGGTGATTATCAAAGTCCCTGTCTGTAACTGCTGCGTTAAGTACCAATAATAATCATTATGATTATAACGAAAGAGAAATGCAAGTTATAGAGTTATACATTCAAGGCAAGAGCACTCTCGAGATTGCAAAAGAATTAAGGATGTCTCTAAGAGACATCAGCATCACTTTAAGAAATAATCAAGCCATGGAATTGTAACAACAATAACAAAGATAATGGGAATGATAATAATGACTATACTAAATCTCCCAATGAAAAAGCCACTCAAGCTTACAAAATCTTTAGCGAAGATAAGAAGCCTGTGGAGGTAGCTATAGAGTTAGTAGCAATGTGGATTCAATTCTATTGTCCTATCGAGGTGAATCAATGCATCATGATTTAACACTGGGAGCCAGTGTTTCCGTAATCGCTTATCAAACGACTATTCCTCATTCTAGTAAAGTGTACTCAACTAGGAAAAATCATCTCCTTCCGAAAAATTCCTTGACACTTCGTCCATACAAATAATAAATAATTATAGCATTTACAATTATAGCAATTGCTACTCCTCTACCACTCCCTACAGCAATTGATACTACACTGAGTAAAATCTGAATTACCGATATTATCAAAGTTACAGTCCATGCCCATTTCTTACCGTTCCATAATCCATAAGCCGTAATAGCATATGTAATAACCGAAGCCATAGCCCATGTGAGAAGATCAATATGTCCAATACCAGTTCCAAACAACACAACAATCGTTCCAACGATAAGTAAGGCTATCACGGCAATTATCATCAGTATTGCTATTGCTGCAACGGCTAGTGGTCTTTGTTTTTGGCTTTCCACGTGCATTTAACTGTAAGAATGTTGTGCAGCGTATAATGTTATATAAGCCGCAGTTATGATTTTTCACCCGCCATAACTTAAAGCCTTGTAAGGAAGATCCAGCCGTTTTTTGTTATATATAAGGAATATATACTATTATTCCCATGGAAACAACAATTTTCGTAATAATTGCCATCATGGGAGCAATAGGAATGTTAAGTATGACGATGGTAGAAATACCAAGCATACCTCAAGTACATGCAGACAAAGGAGGAAATCCTGATGCCAATGCAGGTGACAATCCTTTCAAACACTGTTTGAACAATCCTGATGCTGGACCAAAGTGTTAATTACAACAAAAAGAAGTCAAACCCTATTTTTTTATTTGACAGACATATTTTGATGCCTAGAAATAATACAGGCTTTAATATGTGTGCATACCAATTTTTGACGATGCAAAAAGAAACTACATCTAAAAATTGTTCTGTTGTATAAATTTGATATTAGCCAACTAAATTTGAAACCTTTACTCAAACGGGAGCGATTCGTATGCGGTCATTCTTGAGAATTGTTCAAATCGTCATATTATAACGATCTTTCCGAATTATGCAGAGGCAGCTAAAAATGATTAAATTTAGGGAGGACTTTGCTGTATCAAGCCAAAGTATTAAGGCCTGACCTTATAACAGATTTATCGACAACTCTTCCTTTTATAAGACCTATTAAAAAGAAAGATATCGCTGTAAATATTATCGAATAAAGAAATGCATGTTGTATTGAAATGAACCTGAAAAGTACAAGAACATGAAAGGCAGTATCCAATGGTTTTTTATTATTATCCTCTATCATACCTACTTCTTCTCTCATCATGGTATCGATCCATACTTTTCTTCTTGCTGTTATGACATTTACAATTGTTTCAAATAGTTCATCTTTGAAGAAGGCGAAGGTGCGCTAGATAAAGAGGTCACATCATACAACGACATCTTTGACGCTTTCAGGTTGGCTATGAGGATGTACTTTTTCAGGTCAAAGGATGATGACAGCAGAACTAGAGCTTTTGTATGTAGTTTCTGATTGGATGGACTTAAGCCTCGTTAACAGAGAAGGGTTAATTGAAGAGCCAATATACTATGGAGCTCGATATGTATATCGTCCTAAGAAATTGCAATAGTGGGCTCCGAAAGCATAAATAAGTTACAAACACTCCGCTAATATTTTATACTTACTAATTCATTAGTAATTCTGAAATGATCCTTTGACTAGAGAATTATCATCAGATACAATCAGCAAAAGGACTGACGTATTACATGGTGAGAAGAATGTAGTAAATACAGTATTACAATTTACCGCTAATGCAAAGAATAGAATTGATGCTTGTGTGGATTATACTAGACCATCATTAGCTATAGAAATTGAAGAGCTAAAGAAAGCATTTGGTGATGCCAAAAGTCGAGGTGTCAAATTAAGATACGTTACTGAAGTTACTGAAGAAAACGTAGTATATTGTAAAGAGTTAATAAAAATGGTTGATGAGCTTCGCCACTTAAATGGAATCAAAGGTAATTTCTATATTAGTGAAACAGAATACATCGCTCCTGAAAGCTTACATGAAAAAAGAAAGCCGGCATCTCAGATTATCTATAGCA
>DATDNG010000260.1:0-3523 GCA_036518375.1 Nitrososphaeraceae archaeon
TTCTTTGCATATCTATCGGATCAACTGGATCAAATATTGGGGGAACAAACTGACCATTTACTTTACTACTATTTACTGCTGGACTACCATTTACTGCTGGACTCAAACCCAAAAAATAACATCCAACAATTACGGCCATTAGCACGTATAAAGATTTCAAAGATAGTTTAGTCATCTGGCACTTGGTGATAGTATGACCTATATCAGTATATAATAGAATTTTTCTGTAGAGACAGCCTGCTATTTTATAAGAATGCCACCTCAATTGAGAAGTTGGTTAAATTGATTAAAAACATTTATAGTAATCATTTAGAATTGATCCTCATAAGCCTTAGAGGGTGCACTCGTTGCAAGCGAACTTGACTTTTGATCCTGCATAGTCGTTCTATTTCCATTCTGTTATTTACATACAAGATATTTTTTGCAACGAATTATAGCAATGAAAAAAGCTTCTATCACGGTATTGTCCAACATCACTACATTACGTCTAGGAATTCATTCGCATTCGTTTTTTCATCGCCAAATGAATGTGAATCAGGTCTCCTGCTAGCGATGTCGTTCCTTATCTTGGCTACCCCAGCCGGCGGTTGAAGTCTATCATATAACGTATAGCAGACTTTTCTTTTTCTCATAAACGGATTTTTCAGCAGAAGATCGAGTCTTTATTTTTATGCATAAAAGTTTTAGGTTTGAGAGTGGTATATGCAATATTACACATATATGACCAGTACAGTGATTGATGCATCAGGGTATATCATAAATGCTATTATATGCTACCGTATGTGCTCTTCAAATTTAATAGAAATTTAGAGAAGGATAACAAAGCCAAAAATATTCTTTTTGTTGTTACTATTATAAGAATTATGTAGTCCAATAACAATTAATGATTATACATACGAATGCAAAGTCGGAAAGTAAAATGAGAATCATAGATCTCACTTCTGAAATTGGATCTAATAATAAACCGCTTCTATTGGCTGGAGGATTGATTATTTTGACAGTACTAGTCTCAGCTGCTATCCTTTTAACAACAATGGCAAACGATTCATTTGCTCAGGCAAATAACAAAACAATTGTTGGTTCTACGAATTCAAATACAAATCCAAACAACACATCAGCAGCCGCTAACAAGCTAAATTGCCAGTCTATAGCTACAAAAATTGCAGGTATAATAGTACCTAATCCTAGCAAGATATGTGATATAATGATACTTAGACAATCTCCCACAATAATTGGCCCTGATAATATGAACATGAACAAGTTTTCAACAGTCAATTCTATAGTAGAAATCGCGTCTGTGTCTGACTTGATGAGTAAGCCTCCTCGTCAAGCATCATCGCTTTCACCGATAGTGGCAAACAATGCAACTGCACAGAAGATATTTGTTATGGGAGAATTCGCACTACTAGAGCCACAGCTAGTACCAATGGTTAAAGCAGCAGTTGCCTCTAATTGGACAATAGCTGCAGTTCACAACCATATGATACAAGAGAAACCAAAGATGATATTCGTGCATTGGTCCGCTCAAGGAGATTTAAACACAATAACAAATCAAATAAAGGATGTATTATTAAGAGTCAGTAAAGTACCTGATGGTAGCAGCAGCTCAGATTAGGATAGTACAAAAATGTGTACAAGCTTCCTTTACGTTTATTTTTAACTTATTGTCTTCACACACATTTTAGAGAAGTTAAAATGTTTTAGGAGCAACTAGGACTGCCAATAGCTTATTGCGTAGTAGATTACCCTAGAATTGCTGCTACATGTTTTACTAAATCTTCTATTGCTTTTGGTTTTCTAACAAAGCATTTTACCTCATCTAACTCTGGGAATGATTCTTTGAATTCTTCACGATAGTCTTCAAATCCTGTAATAAAACATACTTTGATCTTATGGTCAATACTTTTGATTTTTTTATACAATTCAAACCCATTCATTTTAGACATTCTAATATCTAATAATACCAGACCATATGAGTTTGGCTTGAAATTGGATAATGCTACTAAAGGATCAGTATAGGCATCAACTTCAAATCCATTCATTTCCAATATCATGTTGAAAGCTGAAGTTATATCTGGGTCATCATCTACAATTAAAATTTTCCTTGGAATGGACGGATGGCTATTATTATTATTATTATTACTATTAGAAGGAGACATGCGTAGAAAAAGGTATCTTATGGATATAGATGCTTCGATTTATTAAAATCATCATATGGCCTATCGCTTTCTTAGGCTAACTGATGGTGAATCGCACATACATGTTAACTTTACCGTTAACGTCCACATGTGCTATTCACTATGGTGGGAGATTCTATAATCTCGAATAAGGTTTTGCTTTTTATTATCGGAGAGATCCTCATGGTTTTGAAGGTAGTTTGATTGATTTTTGTTATAATTACCTTTTTTAATTCCAAGCGAATCTAATTCATTTAACCACCAGCTGGCCTTTTCCGATTGCTTACCTTGATCTTCATTATCTTCATTGACTTTTTCATTGTGAGTGTTGTTAAATTTGTATGATTGATCCTCTTTAATTTCCTTAATTGTCATAATAGTTCATTACCTTAGCAAGTCTTGCGTGAGCATTGCACCTAAGCTTATCTAAACCGTGCTCAAAGAAACCAGTGTAGGATTTTTATATAATCAAGACTAAACATATATAATATAAAATGAAGCCGATAGAAACATTATTTTGGTTAGGTACCGCTGGTGTGTTGTATATGGCTGCTAATAGCATAGTAAAAAATGTAGCAAAAGATATTGCAAAAGATGTCGTAAAAGAAACTGGAAAGCATATCGACCATAGCCGTTGCATTTTGTGGTAATAATCAGTCCATCAATAAACTCCCAGAAGTGTTCACTCTGTTGTAAACACCATTATTTTTTTATTTATTCGATAATATCAAGTGCACAAACGAGATAGGCTTCATTTCACACATCGGATATCGTAAGGTTGGAATCGTCAAAATAAGCAAGATCTCATATGCTAATTGTTTTAGTCCATACAAGAGCAAAACGATAAAGGTAATTAATTCCTATCTCTCTCTATCCATTTCTTCAACCTCTTCTAAAGATGGTAATTCAAAAAGGATCGTACAATATTATGTCAGTTTTTATCTAGTCATGCTCAGCTATAATCTTATAGTGTTACATTTTGTTTTTTCAATCAATATTCACATAGATGCGCATAGAGCTTTGAATAACCCCAAATTCATATTAATCGATGAAGGCTATTTCTTTAATATCAGTAATTCTCCTTGTTTTACCAACTGCGAAAGCAAAACTGCATCCATTACCATATGAAGCAAAATATATAGATAATCAAAAAACCTTGATTACTATAATGCGAATTTCAAAAGAAATGGCAAAAGCAATTAATGATCAAATTTCCTATGAGGCATCATCTGCAAATGCATACATTGCAATCGGATCATGGTGTGAGAGAATTGGATATGATGGAAGTGCCACCTTCTTCTTTGAACAAGCTGCAGAGGAAAATGGACATATGCTAAAGCTTATCC
>DATDNG010000261.1:0-19585 GCA_036518375.1 Nitrososphaeraceae archaeon
AGATACGCTTATAGTCCATCGTTATCTAATACATCGAGCTAATTTAATAAGATTATTGGCATGGATTTTTTGCCGTGTTTAATGATCCACAAGTCATTAAAGTTGTTGTTGATTAATATAATGAAAACGTTCCATTTCTCATGACTGTTTTGGATATAGTTTTCCATTCACAGGCTTAACACATAATGGGAATTCAGTATCTTTATCATGCACTTTTATAAATGGAGATTTTCTTAGTGGTAGACCTGAAAAGTATAGGTGTAATGCATAGTAAATATGCATGGTTCTTCTGTCAGTACATCATCTTCCTGAATATACTAGTGATAGTTAGGTATTTACCGAAATTGGCATATACGTAGTGAATTCAATTATCTATAATTCAATTGATTTCAAAGGGGTTGATAGTTCCTTTCATATTTCAAGCAGATTAAATTGGGCAAGAAGTTGATGGTACTTACAATTGGACAGCCATCTATACATTTTGGTGCTCCCCGATCTATAATATAAAATAGTTTTTTATTGAGCATGTCTTGGTTTGCAATCATTTCTTGTCTAACCACTTAACTTTTGATCGTCTAGAACTAATGTTAGGGATTTTATTCCATTTTTCATCCAAATGTGCACTAAAGTATGAACCTAACTCAAATTGGTAGACCAACTCCACCTTATCGAATTGGGTCGGAAAGTAACAGAGTTGGAAAAGATATATAGATCCATTGGCGAAGCAGTAGATTTGATATTAAGGTCAACGTATGAAACACTATTTGAAAAGACAAATACAAAAAGTCTAGGTTCTATTAATCAGAGCGCAATCTTTGAGAAGTCGACAGGACTACTCTCATTTGACGATAGAAATTAGTCGGTTTACAGCAGTATTCTTGCAACTACGAGAAAACGAAGAACAAGATAAGGAAGCAATTGAATAACGACAATGATTGTGGATGTCTGCGTTCACAATTGCTGCAGCATTAGAGCTGCAATGTAATGGTATCATAAGGACTTGGCCTTCCTGTGAATTCAATGCTATATGGTAGAGGTGAGCCAGAAATGCCATTACATATCTAAATTATCAGATGAGAAGAGCATCCCTAAACTGTAAAGGAAGAAGGTGATGTTGCTGCAGCTGTAGTACTACTACTCTTTTCAAAGAGATTGCCATCGTTGTCGTATTTGCTGTATGTAAATAATGGTATACCTATCATGACTAACAATCATGTATGAGATTCGTTTTGAACTTCTTGTTGCTGCCCAGAGTTTGGACCTGGAACAAAGATTGAAGTACTTGTTTCAGATTCACAAGCAAATCAAATTATTGATGATATTTTAAAGGTTATAAGTACTGGTTCGGCTTCGGATGGCAAGATATTTGTCTATGATGTTAAAGAAGCTTATGATATTGGAACAAAAAGAACTGGCGATATAGTACTGTAGCTCATTTGATTGGTAATATCGAAAATAAATAAATATTATCACTTTAAACAACTACTACCACTATACCATTAATGTAAGCTCAATGATGACTACAATCGCACTTTGGAAATGAGTCTATAAAACGCTTTAGCTGTTTGGATAATTCATCTACTTTAGCTTCTACTGATCTGTGTGGATGTGTAATATTCTCTAAAGCTTCTGGCAATACTTGACTTGGTGCAAGTGACTCCTCTGACCTGTAAACTGCTTTATCATGTAACGACTTGAAAAAACGGTTCCCTTGGAGTGAGTATAACTCATACAAAATAAAAATCATGACTATCATCATACTACATAGAAAGAAATCATACTTTATCCACTCGCTATTTGTTATTTGAGCATTTCACAGCGAGCTCTAAATGAACTCTACCGACGCTCTTGAAGTTGTATGTCCAGATATTATCTCTTGTGCCAATTGTTTATCATTTTTCAGGTAATCTAACAGAAGGTCGCCATTTTGTGGATTCCTTGTAACGATCAGGTTGTTGCTTGTGGGTATGGCAGATTTTTATTTTCCGATTTTTCAGTAATAAGGATAACAGTGTTCTTATGATCTTTTAATTCTATGCGTATCTCCGATACTCTGGTAGAATTACTTTCCCAAAAGTAATCTATTTTGAACACTGGTTCTTTCTTCCCGAACATTCTTAATCACAGGGATCACACTATCGTAATTACAATCGTATTCATGTGAAGGGCCAAATCTATCCACTTAATCACCTATGAATTACCTGTTTGTTATGACCCTTTGATACTGCACCTGATATAGCAAGGATTATTCCAATTAATCCTAATGCGCCGCCAATAATCATGCCGCCAAATGAAGCTGACACACCAAGGTTTACCTGTGTACATCGTTGCTGTGTGTTAGAGTCTAAAGTTTGTCCAATCTTCCCAAGAAATGACTGGCATTGTTCTTGATAGTTGCTAACCGTTGGTTGTATTCCTGATGAGATGGCGTAAATGATAACACCAATAACTTCCTCTTCTTCACTTTCATCCTTTTCCACTTGTTTTAGTGGTTTTGAGGTTCAGTAGAAAAGGCTGATGATATGTTCCAGTTGTAGTGTCCTACTAGTAGGCCTTATAAATACAGTTAACGACCAAAAAACCTTTTTAAACGACAATGGCCATTTGCTAAAAATGGCGATTCCAAGACCGACTCAGAGTGGATACCTTACAGCTTGATAACAGGAATGTAACGATTATAGGACAAATGTAAACAATAACTTGATTTTCCAGTTATGTCGGACTTGTGACATATCTGGAAACTTTGATTGTACAAGAATGGAAAAGCTAATGTAAAATAATGTCAGCTACACACATATGGGTTTTGTTGTAGGTTGTAAAATCATCGTCTTGTATGCTGTTTCTTTTTTAAATGATGTATACACCTTTCAAATTTGATTCGCATTCCCCCTTGGTAGAAGTAGAGTACAGGGTAGCTAATATGATAGCATGAGCCGAATCGAGAAATTCCTTGCGCCATTCGCCAATACCAAATGCGTCCAACCCAACCTGATTTGCACGTTCAATTAGTTTGATCAAATCTTGCAATCAATCATCTTCTGGTTTTAAATCACTACCTAATTTTGTAACCTCTCTTACACTTTTAATTTGCATATCATCACTTCTTGATACTAATTTTGAAACTGTTGGCTTTGCCTCCTTACCTAAAATTATTGCTTCCTTGCCTTTTCTAGATAGTACTATTGTCATGTCATTATCTGTTAGCTTCTGTGCAAATTCTTTTGGAATGTCTAACTTATCTAATAGTCCTGTTTCATTATCTGTTAGCTTCTCTGCAAATTCTTTTGCATTATGTAATTTATCTTTTGCCTTTTCTATTCGTCCTCTTTTGTCTTCATTCTCTTCATTCTCGCTAGATGTAAAGAGTTTAAGGAATTCTGGATGCAAAATGTCAATATCAATTCTATTTATATCTGCATTAATCTGTATTGCAGGTTCATTTTCCATATTTACATTTATTGTTCCACTTCTAATAGACTTTATTGATTTTACTAACAAATCAATTACATAGTCTTCAGCATTATCATTATCATCTTTATGATCTTTATGCATATCTATAGATTTATTTGAGATATATCAGACATTACTTCCTGTCTAATTTTCTGTTTTGTCCTTGTACTTGCTACCATGTTTATCTTCCTTCTTTTACGAATGCTGTTGATATTTTAAGACCACCATTAATTGTCAACTTTCCTCTAGCAATTTGTTCTCCTTTAGGACCTTATGCATTTGGAAGGTCTATTTCCAAGTTATCAAATTCATATGTAATATTCATTCCTGTTAGCTTGTCTATAATCTTCTCCACTATTGGTGGTCCTTGATCTGATATTTGCTGAGCTACTCTTCCTATTTTATCGTCACTAGTTTGGATCATAAGTAAAATCAAGATATATTATGCATTTAAGCATTATTATCTGATTTGCACATTTATTTTGAAATACCTTCTATACTGCAATCTTTTTTATGTACAAGACCACTTTTGCTAAATTGAAATGAAATCACCTTGGCATTTTTTATTACTATGTTGTTTTATAGTTCTAAAACCTTGTTGAAAAAGTGAAAGAAAATCCATACACTACATATTAACTTAAATTCGCAGACATAAAGCTGTTATACAGGATAACGAATGGGATTTAAAACACAAAAAGCAAAAAAAAAAATTTGCTTCGTTTTTGGTCATGTTCATTGCAAAAGTGAAGCACTACTGCAAAAAGATATCACTGCTACGTCTATGGAAGAATCATTAATAGTGGTATCGAATTTAGCTCGAAAAATGGAACAGAATCAATCCAGCCAAGTTGACTATGGTTTTTGTAAGGAAGTATAGGCCTGAAGATTTCAAATCTGATCTAAGAGTAAATGACTGTGTCACTGCTTCCTTTATCTTGTATACTCTTTTATACTATTTAGTTGATTTTACAATCAGTTGAGCAGTATGCCAAAAGAAGAGGGAGAACAATTACAAGAAACTGAGGATGAAGAGGAATTAGAAGATGAAGAATCTGAAGCGCATGACAATGAATCTCCGTCCACAGCTTAGCAATTAATTGATTATGTGTGATATAACATTATTTATGTATAAACACAATGTTCCTATGTTACTGATCAACATTTCATAAATTGAAGTTAATTTTTATTCCCTTTCTAAAGAAGAGTTAACAGGACGATAATATTGTTAATGTTTATGTTCTCTTGGCTCATGTGAAGCCCCTCTGCCTGTTAATGTACCAGTATAGTCGCCAGTAACTTCTAACACATCCTCAGAAGAGCACATTTCCTTAAGTATTTCCAAAGTTAGTCTTTGATTTGTTACATAATGAGTCCCATTATCGTATATAGCAGGAAGCATTCCAGTTGTTTGATATATGTGTTCTTTCATATCTTCAGAATTTACCTTCGAATTCGTAAAAATTTCTACCATGTAAAAAGGTGCACGTTCAGATTTTTCATGTTCCCGTATTAGTAAGTCATGAATAAGTGTCGGATCTACCTTTGGAAGGTATGTTTGATACAATGTCTCTAGCCCCTGAAAGACACTCCTTATTTCACGTAATTCAGACATTTGTTCTTATGCTCGATAGTACATGGATTAGTATAAGAGGATTTCTGCAACAGAACACTAAGATGCTAGAAATAGAATTTTTGAAACTTAAGTGCTTGTATAGATTACTTTTTCAAATTTTGTACACGGCTAAGTGGTTAACCCCATTCAGTTACATTGGCATGACCTTGTTAGCTTTGACATAGTATTTTTGTTAATGAATCGTTACACAACTGAATCAAATTGAAGATTCTACAAACACTGGTACTCCTAACTTCGTTCGTTTTTGCAATTGAAAATGTTGCCCAAATACACATAGACATATTTATTATCTCATCACTTTTGCTCTTGTTCAAATCGCTTATTATTGTAAGTTTTATTTTAAGAGAACCTATTTGGAATTAAAAATCGAATCAAGCTAAAGTATAATAACGTCGAATTCGTATTTGTTGCTGCAGATTTAATTGACACCTTGCTGCAAGTTGTCTTCAGAGAAGTCTGCGAGGAGAACATAATAAAATGGAAAAGATTTTTACATCACTACGGTCCTTTACTGATCATACCAGCAAAATGAAATTCTGTGTAAGATGTGGTAAAATTGCTACACAGGAAGCCTTATTCAATGTTGGCGAAGGCATTACCTTAATCGAAAAATACTGTGATATTTGTGCAAAGGAAGTGAAGTGACATTATTAAGCAATTATCTCAAACTTGTAAATATTGATACATGTGGAGTTGCAGTACTTAGATAATGATGACGGCAATCCCATCTCAATACTCGTAGTTGACTATCTAATGAAATAAAATACACGGAAAGTAATTTGTGTTAATTTAAATATAGCCTTTTCGTTTTGACAAGACATCATTCTACAATTTAGATCATTAATGGAGCCATAATAATATAATAATATTCACACAAAGCTTCAGTAAATCAAAGAAATTAAGCTATGACTGTTGCCTTTCTTACTTTCTCATATTGACTTGATCAAAATATTATCACTAATGTACGTTGGAAAATCATGCAAAAAGATAAAACGAAGTATAAGATCAATGGCCATAATATGAATCAGATTAGAAGCTGCCTTAAATTAAAGACAGCTGAAAAATTACAGTATAAAAGATTCAGATAACCATATAGACTATCAAGGAGAGTACTGGTGAGGAACGTTACGAATTTTAAATCGTCTAGGGTTGAATACGTAGCTTTGTTATAAGAGCATAAAAAAATTGTTGGTGTGACCCTTTTTACTTTTTGGCATTCATTCTAAGTACATCAACCTGTCCGCTGTGTAGCCAATCCTTTAGCTCGTTGTGACTTGGCTTTGCGTCATGTTTGCCAGAGAGATGCAAATGCAGCAGAACATAGTTGATTTGATTTAGCAGTGGTTTGTTTGCTTCATCTCCTCGACGAGCCTTCTGCCTCAAATCTTCTGGAACGGTTGTCCACCAGTCGTTAAAATTCCTGTTTTTACTAGATTGGGAAGATCCATAGCCTTTCGGAAGTGTCATCTATATCGTATATTGTATTTTAGAAGGCTTCTAATAAATATTTGCGATCACGCAATACCAGTGAATTCCATAGCTCTCGCGATTTTATCGATGCAGTCTACGATCGTATGTGTCTGATATCTATTATTTATGAGACAAAAAGGAACAAAGATAGCGTTGAGCTTTGTGTATGATTAAATACGGACGTTTGTATGTTAGAACAAATAATATTCTTTGAAATGGACACCTGGCAACCAGCATGCGAATTTGGTGCAATACCCGGAGAATGAATTTATGTAAAATAAAATTCTCATCATCAAGTTGATATCCTTTGAATGTTAACCTTGTTTACAGTGAAATACTTGGAAAGTATCAGAGCATTGACATCACTTTTATAAACACATATCGGGTGATATCTTCAAAGAACATAATAATGAATTATAGCAAAAAAACAAAAGTTAAATTTCACGGAACCGAGGTAGCTAATATCATTATTTTATATGCAATAAGACCAAAAGCAAACCCAATTACCGAAATAATCGAAGAATTCGATGCCTTAAAGGTAAGCGAAACTTGTGAGATGATAAACGTTCAAGTCGTAGCTGATTTTGTTACAATTACATTGTATAAACAAGAAACCACAAATTCTATTTTGCGCAGAGAACTAATACCTTTGCACGCTATAGAGCACATTTGGGTGAATGATTCGCCAGAGTCGGTTCCAGATTTTGTAACATAGTATCGTGTAATGCATATCATAAAATTAATCCCTAGTTTGGGTATAATATCTGGAGAGACGTAGATAGCTTTAAAGAGCAATACCATCTATAATCTATGGCTTTGGAGATCTACCTCGGACAGTAGGCAGCCACATAAGATGCCACTATCTTGATTTATAGATCTCCTAACAATATTTATGCTGTCTTCAGTATGTTATAGCGACAAGAAAAAATGACCTCGGATTGGAAGACACTACAAAGTGACCTGATTTACCAGGATCCGTGGATTAAGTTGTATCAAGACAAGGTCAAAACGAGAAGTGGAAAGACAATGCAATATACATGGTATAAATCTTCAGATGTCGCAGTCATTGTTCCTTTTCTTCGTGAAGATGCTTTGCTAATGATAAGACAATACAGGTACCCTTTACGCAAAGTATTACTTGAATTTCCCGCCGGTCATGTAGACAACGCTGAAAATCCTATGAAAGCAGCTAAAAGAGAATTATTAGAGGAAACAGGGTATATTGCCAAGGAGATTCAACACTTTTATACATACCATCCGTCAATTAGCAAATCAAGACAGCTTGTTCATATATTTAGGGCAAAGCATCTTGTCGAGTACAAAAGTAACCATGACGGCACGGAAGACATCACAGGAGTTGAAATTGTATCCATTGAACAATTAAAGCATATGATAAAACTACGAAAAATCGAAAGTGCTGGAACTTTGATTGCCTATCTAATCTGCTGCGCTGGTATAATAATATGACCTGAAAGTAAATACAATGTGACCTGGAAACTAAAGGTGAACAGGGCCAACTAAATATCAATTACAGGGACAGGTCGTGCCATTCTTTTCTGCATTGTCTTAACCTCATCATTTCACTTTAAACCTGCTGCATATGTAAACGAATCGTTGAGACCGATTAGACGGAGCTTTGTAATTTTTACATTCATATTTGTTATACACATTATATATCATTTAAAGTACATGAGATACAGGTGCAAAATTGAAATAATCGCTGAAATCCTAGAGAATGCCAATGATTCAACTGGAATTTACAAGACACACCTAATGTATAAAACCTCTGCAAATCCTCCTATGCTAAAAAAATATTTGACGATCCTTACAGAAAATGGGCTTGTTGAGTACCAGAAAAACGAGAATACTTACAGAACAACAGATCGAGGAATACTTTTTCTAAAGATATACAATCAGATTAAGGAATTGGTAACTAGAAAAGAGATTAGCCGAAACACTGAGACACCTTGCTAATAAATATATATTTTAACATTTAGTCATCTTGATTTACCAAGGGGGAATGCAAAAGTATGTGGGAATGCAGATTGAATGTGTTGTCTAATAGACGTGAATTCTATTCATACAAGAAAAGGCCACCCTCAGGCGAGATGATTTATGGGATGACAAAAATATTTCCTCGAGAAAGACCAAACAAGATTATAGGATGTCCTATAGTGCCGTTTTACTATGGATGGCACCAGGGTACCGTCGGTCTAAGATTAACTTAACGCAATGGGAAAAAAAGGAAAGCTGAATGACACCATACGCAGATAGCAGAATATAATTTCAATCTCAGAAAAAGAGCAGATGAAAACAAATGGAATAGTGATGTTCAAATTACGTATATTTTTGTATTATTAGGGTTTATACAAATCGTCATATTTACTCCGCTTCCGCTTATATCCATATGTATTCCAGAAAAAAAGTAAGTGTTTATAAATAAATGAAAAATGTCTTATAATAAATCCAAGAGAAATTGACACCATTCCACCAATTATGAACCTCCACCCTATTATTCTAAAACCTTCGGCTTCTTCTTGTAATCCGATAATCTCGGCAATCCAAATGCATATTCCGCCAAAGACCATGATTATTATGCCAGCTGTTAAGAAGGGTTTAAAAATTGTATTTTTACTACTTAGCGTCATTGCAAACGTACAGTAAAACCAACAGATACATAAGTCAAACTGATGGGACTGAATCTTGAGAATCATTATCTTTTTCTTTCATTTATGCCTAGTGGTCAAATCATTGCTATAGTTTAACAATAAATAGTCAGGAATCATTATTATAAAATTGCAATATATGTCATTGCTCAGCATGATATTGTCTGGACCATAAAATACAGCTGCGTGCATATTCCACATTATCTTTCTCCTGCCTTTGGTAGACACTTAATTATCATCTACGAATTTGAAAAATTGCAGACATTTTTATTATTGGAGTAATAGATACATAACAGAGAAAAAGTGTTTGACCAGACTATTTGACCCGCATATACATATGTATTCTCGTACCACAGATGATTATGATGCAATGTCCAAAGCTGGTATTGAAGTTATAGTACAGCCATCATTTTGGCTAGGCGGTCCAAGAAGATCCGTCGGGACATTTGAAGATTATTGGGAACACATGATAACCTTTGAAACTAAAAGAGCTAAGGAATTTGGAATAGAGCACTTTGTATGTATCTCCGTCAATCCAAAGGAAGCAACAGAAAGGCCACTTGCACTGGATGCTTTGGAGGCTATGAGTAAATACGTGGATAGAGAAAGGGTGGTTGCAATAGGAGAGATAGGATATAATGTAATAAATGATTTGGAGGAAGAAATATTTGTAAAACAAATGGATCTGGCTGCACATAAAAATATGCTCATTACTATTCATTTACCTCATAACAATAAGCCTGAAGGTATGCAAAGAATCGAGCGCATATTGCAAACCGACAACGCCGGAAAATATAGTAGAGAGAAAATACTTGTGGACCATAATGTGGAAGAAACCATCGAGAAAACGCTAGAGCTGGGAATGTGGGCTGGTCTTTCCGTATATCCTATTACAAAGCTATCACCAGACAGAGCAATCAGGATAATAAAAAAGTATGGTTCAGAACACATAATGATTCATAGTGCAGCTGATTGGGGCATTTCAAACCCGTTAAGTGTTCCGTTAGTAGCCAGAGAGATGAGAAAAGAAGGTTTTAGCACGAGCGATATAGAAAAAGTGACCTTCTACAACGCTTATAAATTCTTTAGTCAGTCACACAGGTTTACATGGAAGCCCTAGAGGCAGTTTTGTTATATATACAGACTGGACACTATGAAACTAGCCTTCAGTACTAACGCATTCAAAAGATATACACTGGAGGAGTCTATAACGTCGATTGCAGAGATCGGATACGAGGGAGTAGAGATACTCTGTGATATTCCTCATGCCTATCCGCCGACTTTTAATCAAAAAGAAATCCAATCAATTAAGAATCTTATATCAGTGTGTGGTATGCAAATCTCTAACCTTAACGCATTTTCATTGTACGCTATAAGTGATGTATACCATCCTTCATGGATAGAAACTGATAAAAGATTCAGAGAATTACGTCTACAACATACAATCGACTGCGTACAGCTGGCAGAAAAAATAGGCGCTACGAATATTTCAACCGAGCCTGGCGGACCCGTGAGTACAAATCGCTACTACAGCAATTTCAGTATAGGCCAACTAGAAAGACTCTTTATCAAAGGCTTGTCCATTGCTGCTGATGTTGCACAAAAATGCGGGATAAAAATACTTGTAGAGCCAGAACCGGGCCTTCTTTTAGAAAACTCTCGAGAGTTTCTAGCGTTCATCAAGAATCTAAGTTATGATTCTGTTGGTCTTAACTTTGATATAAGCCATTTTTATTGTGTAAGACAAGATCCTGCAAACCTTGTCTACCAATTATGCGAATATATTGGACATTTTCATCTAGCTGATATAGCTCAAGACAGGATACATTATCATCTGATACCAGGTAAAGGAAGTATTGATTTTGGATCGGTTTTCAGAGCAATTGAAGAAGTCGGATATAAAGGATTTGTAACAGTTGAACTTTACCCTTATCAAGATGATCCAATAAAGGCAGCAAAGATGGCATACAACTATCTAAACGATATTATCACTTAAATCCAACAATAAGTAGTATACTCTAATTAGTTCCATCATACTGGAATATTTAGCGAAACCGTGAATCATGATCAAAAATCAAGTATGTGACATTTCTACATTTCTTAGTTGAGCAACTATTTGAAACGATCTATACTTTACAACCTTTAGGTCATTAGCACCATGTATGACAAGCAAATCATCTTTTATGTTATCAATGTAAGGAATTGGTGATCTTCTTTTAAGAATTCTTCTCTTTTTCTAGAATGGTCTTCGCTGTATTAAGGCCTTGACATGATTTGTATTGTTAGTTTAACATGAATAAACAACCATGTTATAGCTTAACTATTCTATATTTCCTTTCTTACTGTTAAGTGACTTTGGTTATAGTGCTGTATCACCTATGGTCTCTGTGCCTATATCGTAGGCCTCCAATATCTTAAACAAACATCTTGCCAGAGGTTGAATATGTACTTGTGATCTTCACAATATCATCGATAATTTGCTTTGATTCTGGATCTGGAACAAGTACATGACTTTCGTTGCAAGTCCAAACTCGGATATTTCATTACACCTGTGCCTACGTATATTGGTTCATTTTTTGAACGACCTCTACCTTTAACATCGTAAAATTTCATACCCCACATTATGCTTGCGAAGAATGTGGGTGGCTCACATTAATTTCGCGAACATGTCCATGAGGAACTATTATATCCAATCTCTTCATACCTTTATATAGAATAAATAAATAGACAGGAGATTATTGTATATTGTTATTGTACTGCACTTCCTAACCGCACGATTAGAGAGTATACATTGACATGTATTTGGCTGTTTATATCATTGCATTCATGCTGCTCTATTCTCTATCGGTAGTTGCGCTACAAGACCTTTTATAGGGACGACTTGCGGATGATGTCTATATATATATGTGAATATAATTAAGAACGTTTAAACAAATGCGGTTGGAAAGGTAAGGTCTATCAAGGATTAAGAAATTCATACCGACAGCCAGCAAAACTAATACTAATGCCATTTGAAAAGATAAGCGGCGCGTCTACGAGGAGATTGCATTTTCCAAAAATCAAAGTTAACGTTGATTGACTAATTGTCTTAAATTTAAATAATATTGTGGTAACTAATATAGTAACTTGTATCAATATCAACGAGAATAACACATTGGCGGCGTTTTCGTGCTAAGACAATTTTTACTTTTAGTTAGGTTACCAAATATCTTTACTACTCCGACAAATATTCTTACAGGATATTTTGCTGTATCTTTATCCTCTTGGAACATTGACGCTTTACAATTATCTTGCCTGATTTTCTCTTCTGCTCTACTATACGTTGCCGGAATAGTGTTTAATGACTATTTTGATATTGAAATTGACCTAAGAGAACGCCCCCACAGGCCTCTTCCATCAAAAAGCATTACAACAAAAAAAGCGTTATTAATTGGTATCATATCACTGCTATCCGCTAACCTTCTCGCTTTTTTAGCAGGTGTGAGCAGTTTTGTTGTATGTATTGTTCTCTCAGCCATAATTATTGGATACGATTACAGATTAAAAAATACTCTAATTGGTCCAATTGTTATGGGAAGTACAAGATCTCTGAATATCATTCTAGGAGCAAGCCCTGTACTTTTTGCTGCAATCTTGACTAATGAAAATATATTGGTCAGGATAATGTTTGTGAGTCTGTCGCTATTTGGGTATGTATTGTCAATTAGCCTGCTTAGCAGAAAGGAAATAGTAGTGAGAGGAGGAGAACATGTGGAAGAAAAGTATGATGCAAATAGACAAACCGTTGTAATGTCATTCTTGATTGTTTTAGCTGTCGTGATCTCTATAACCTTTGCAGTTTTTTTAGGAATTTTTAAAATTGAGCTCTTTGCAGGTCTTGCATTATTTTCATTCATCATGGTCTTTACCTTCAGGCAAACGAATTTCTATGATTCCTTAACTATTCAAACTGCTATCAAGCGTATGGTAATTTCGATTATAGTTCTTGATTCAGTATTCATAACTGGACTTACAGGATCATATTATGGATTATTGACTCTTGTGCTCGTACCTGCTGCCCTGCTTTCATCTAGGAAACTCTATGTAACATAACGGTACGAACCATTTTAAGGAATACACAAATATGCACAGTAATACAAGACAATTATAGTGATAAAATATATTATCGTACTTGATATCGTAGGACTAGAGCTTAATCATATTTACTCAGGTCTGGTACCGAATATTGCAAATATTGCAGCTGAAGGTGAAAGTGCTAAAATGGAGCCTGTTTTTCCGGCCTTAACTTGTCCGGTTCAAAGTAGTATTCTTTCTGGTACATATCCGAATCAACACGGGATAATAGCAAACGGACTGTATGATCGAGACAATTATGTTCCTTCATTTTGGGAACAATCAAGTGCTTTGGTTCAAACTGATAGGATCTGGGATAAAGTTAAAAAACGACAGCAGCATAACAAATCATCTAATTCTTTATCCCCTTCTTTCTCATCATTTAAGACCGGTGTCTTATTTTGGCAAAATACATTGTATGCAAAATCGGATATCGTTGTTACTCCTAGACCACTTCACATGGAAGACCGGTTAATAATGTGGTGCTATTCAAAACCAACAGGATTTTATGATAGAGAGTTGAAGGAGATGTTTGGAGAATTTAACCTTGCGACCTATTGGGGACCATTTGCATCGAATAAATCCAGCGAATGGATATCTAAGGCAACAGAATATACTTTAGAAAAGAAGCGCCCTAACCTACTGTTCACTTATATTCCTCATATTGATTATTCAGCTCAAAGGTTTGGTAAGAATACCAATCAAGTAAGAGATGATTTAAAGAAGGCCGACGAGCTGGTTGGAAATATAATTAAAAAGACTGTAGAGTTAGGAATCAAAGATCAGACGCAATTTATTATTTTATCCGAGTACGGGTTTAATGACGTTCGAACAGCTGTTCCATTAAATTTAAAACTTAGAGACGAGGATCTTCTCCACACACGGACTATACATGGTAAAGAATACATTGATTACGAATTTAGCAGTGCATTTGCAATGGTCGATCATCAAATAGCCCACATCTATGTCAAGGAAGGTTTTGTAGAGCAGGCTAAAAGTGTGCTCGAAAATACAGCAGGTATAGATAAGATCCTTTGTAGCGAAGGAAAAAAGAATTTAAAAATTGATCATGAGCGCAGCGGCGAACTAATTGCAATATCTGATAAAGATAAATGGTTTAGCTATTACTGGTGGTATGATTCCGAGATGTCACCGGTTTTTGCAAAAACAGTTGACATTCATAGAAAACCAGGCTATGATCCTGTTGAATTGTTTACAGATCCAAAAACAAAGTCAATACCTCTCGATCCGCACCTGGTTAAAGGATCACACGGCAGACCTGCAGATCCTCTGACGGAAGAAGGATATTCTGTCTATATATCAAATCGCAAATCTGATAATCTAAAGAGCAATTCTCCAACGAGTATAAATTGTACAAGTGTAGGGCAATACCTAAATTCCTTGATTTCATAGCTATGATTACTCAGAACAAAGTAATAATAGCAAAATATAAAACATTCACCTAAATAATGGCCTTCAAGTACTCTATCACGCTTTCCTCGTTTAGAAATGTGGAGCCACTAGAACAAACTCTGGAGCGACTAGTTCAGCAGGGATATGACGCGGTGGAGATGTTTGGTGAACCTGAAATGGTACATATTAAAAGCCTGGAGCAGACATTTAACTCATTTGATATTCGTGTAGATGGCATTACTGGTATGTGGGGTTCTATGAGTTCCGACGGCTGGAAGAGACGATTTCTCAGTCCAGAGCCAAGTATTGTAGCTAACTCACAGAAATACGTACAACGATGTATTGAGATGTGTCATTATTTGGGGGGAAAAAAAACAAACATCTGTTTATTTGCAGATGACAAACTTGTCACTTTAGATGGAAATCATTATGTGATTTCAGAAGATCGGAAAATGCCTGTCATACAAAAGGCTATACCAGTACTGTCAGACTTATCTAGGTTTGCTGAAGAGCGTGGTATACAACTGTTGTTAGAACCTCTCAACAGATACAGCACTCCCTATTGTACTACTTCAAATGATGCAGTTAGAATCGCTGAACAAATAAATCATAATAATTTCGGAGTTTTGTTAGATACCTTTCATATGAATATCGAAGAACAGTCATTTGAACATGCAATACTAAAATCAGAAGGATTGCTACGGCATACTCACTTTGCTGATAACAATAGAAAGATGCCAGGATATGGACACATTGATTTTCGATTGATCGTCAAAACTCTAAAGAATATCGGCTATAATCAGTACATTAGCTTTGAGCCTATTTTGACATATGAAGGATATGAATCTGCCACAAAAAGTGGTTTGGAATTGATCAAGACTATTGCTTGTCGAGAATAATAATTTTTATAACAGATCTGTGTGAAAATCAGCAAAAGTTCTATTCCATGCTTATTAGGAGAAGGTTCTTATTCAGCTATGAGAACATATACGCTAATAATTATATAGCTTAATTATTTTGAGTATTTTTTCGGTTTTCTAACAAAAATCCTTTTGCAGCCTTCACAACAAAAATAGTATGTACTGCCCTGATGTTCATAGTTCACCGCAAGTCCTTCATCCATCTCTATTCCACATACCGGATCCACTGGCACCAAGATAATAGATTTTCAAATCTATTTATTGTTTTACCGCTTGTTCATTTGTTATAATAATAGTTTGTATTGCACGAAGACACAGTTTAGAAGGCTGTAATCCATTTTCAATTGAAAAAGGTGACGTTTTGTCATAGCTTTCATAGCATGGACTTATGGTTAAATCCATATTAGCATATACAGGATAGATTAAAAAACGTAGAATTAATAGAAAACCGTCTTGTGCTAATTATTAAATCGATTCCGTCTTAGCATTAAATTTCTTATGTATATATCTACACTTTCCATCATTTTTGTATTCTCTTCGATAAAAAATTGTATTTCTGGATCCGTGTATTCTATGTCAATGTATTCTATGGCGTCATCCTCTGGATCATATTTATAGTGAAAAAGGGCCGTACCTTTTTTTCCTTTTATTCTGAAGTTGAGGGCTAGCTTACCAAAGGTCACACGAGATGATTGCATGATCAATCAAATAATACAAATACCATAGGGATTACACAACTTATTAGCATTATTCATAATTTTAGTATACTTAAGTAACGTAATAATTGAGTTAAATCCGATTTTGACGACCCTATGACCAACTAATGCTAATCATCGATTAACATCGTACGACTATCAATCCATTAACATAGAATATTATATAATAATAATATCTGCCTGGCTAAGAGCAGATTTAGCCACTCCATTACCAGGCATTTTGTTCCCCATCGGTTTGGTCGATGTAACCTGAATATTGATGAATACTAATTTAAATGTGATGGTGTAAAAACTTACGATTCTGAGCACCAAGTAATTAATCAATTAATTGTAGACTTGATATCAAGGAAGCTAAATTTTATTGGCGGATATTTCATTTCACTTGGGATCTTAAATATATAACAGATCTAGCCATAGTTTGCTCGTTCATCAAGTTCTCAGCATCTTCAACAGTGTCAAGATCAGTCATTATTCTGCGTGATAAAATTATCTTAAGGTTAGCTCCTATTTCCTTTGCTGCTTTAACGTGCATATCAAAACTGTTGTTATCATAATATGTCTCAATTAACATAGAGGGTCTCCGTAATAGAGCATTTGAGCCATCATATCTTAATGAAGGGCATATCGCCATGTATTTGTTATAGTCTTTTGCAGACTCGCAGATCATATTTATATCATCAGGCACGAGCAAAGGCAAATCTTGTGGTATCACTATTGTGGCATCAGCGCCTGCCTTATTGCAGTAACTATCTGCAATAGCAACCGCCTTGTTCACTCCCCCTTCTTCGTGTTCCTTTAGAAATCGTGCGCCGTGTTTATCTGAGATTCCGTGTGCACGCCTGTCATTTGAAACTACTATAACTTCAGATATCGCATACGCATTATGAAGGGTAGTAAGTGTATCGTCAAGCAATAATTCACATAGTTTAACACGTTTCACAACATCTAACATTGACGCCAGTCTTGATTTTCCTCTTTCGAAGTTCTTTACAGGTACAATGGCAAATATCTTCAATTCAAAAACTCTTCGACTGCTTTAATAGATATGATGCCAATCGACTTTCATCTTTACTATCATCCATTATAATGTCAGTTTCATAGACTTTTATATTGAACCTGCTTATCTTTGCAGATAAATTCTTGTCAGTCCTAGAAATGATAAAGGTACCTACGAAATCAGAATAATATTCAGCTACACCCAATGGAGAATTTTGCATTTTCAATGCCCTCATGTATTTGATAGCTGGTCCACTTATGGCTCTCTCTCCAATCAAAGGAGAAATTGCAATAATTTTTTTCCTTTCAAGAGTAAGCTCTTTTCTAATACCTTTTATTGCGAGGATTGGCCCTATACTTGTAACTGGGTTAGCCGGTGCGATGATTATTACTTTGGACCGTTTTAGTGCATGAATTGCGTCAGGGTTAACTCGAGATCTCTCTGCACCAGCATATACGATATCACTGACTTCAGGTTCCCCGCGAAATTTCACCCAGAATTCTTGGATATGCAATTCTCCTATATCAGTGATTATTTTCGTTTCAACTGGATTATCTGTAGCAGGAATAATTTTTGTTGAAATGGCATATTTATTTCTCATCCAATCAGTAATCTCAGAAAGATTTTTACCATTCTTGAGCATATTTGTTCTTAACAGGTGAGTAGCCAAGTCTCGGTCACCAAGCCTAAACCATGTTTGTTCACCTAGCATTTCCATTTGGCGAATGAAACCGAAGGAATCATTTCTTATACCCCATCCTTGACTTTTGTCAAGTATATCTGCTAAACCGTAAATTACTGTGTCAATATCTGGACAAACGTACAGGCCATGCAGCCATATGTTATCACCTATGTTTGATATGACTGTAAGTTCTCTAGTCTGTGAGGCAAGGCCGCGGATTAACTTTACTGAACCAGTTCCACCAGCTAGAATAGTAATCAAAGCTACAATATGATAACTAAGCTGCAATGTATAATTTTCGGCACAATATTCTGTTATCCAGTACTAGCACAGAGCACATATATAATTTGGAATTTACTCCAATTCTTGTTTTCTCCATGACAGTCGACCTTTTTCTATAAAAAAATTTTACTGAACCCGATACATTATATGATATTTAACTACAATTAGCGCTCTCAACAAGGATTATAAGCAAGATATTGGCAATTTGATATGAATTTGATTTGATATCAGCACTCTTCTTTTTCTCTGCTATTTTATCAACAATTTTAATTATGGGTTTTGTTTGTCAGGCTTTTGCTGTTCAAATGACTGCAGTTTTGGTTCCTTCCAAAGATAGTTCCCAACCTGTGTTTACCGGTGTTCGGTTCATTACGTTAAAATATGATCCTGGAAGCCCCTTATCTAAATTACTTAATGGGAAAAGCGAACATGTGACATTTACCATGAAAGGAACAGCAGGAGGAATGTCTCGTGTTGTATCTGCTTTTAATAACGCTATTGCTACTCAAAAACAAAGTCCTGTGCGAATTGAAAATGGAACGTTGTCATACTCTGCTGATCTGATAGGACAGCCAGACAGCGCCCAGCTTTCTTACAAGGTGGATTTTAATCCAACGATGTCTAATTTCGTTCTCCAGAAAGGACCGCAAGGTACAGTGGTAGATTTAGATTGGAGGAGTATAGCAGTTAATGATCCATTGATACTGAATGCACCAAAATATGGAATGATGAGTGTTAATTATCCAATTGGTTTGCTTCAGGCCATACATCCAGATCTAGCAAGACAAATTTTAAACTCAAAATCTGCAGCTATAATGAACACACCATTATTTAACTTTCAACCTATTGGCATTCCAATGGATAGATGGCACTTCCTATTTGATCCAACAGGCAGTCTAGCAGGTGTAGCAGGTTCAGGATTTACAGAACAAGGAGGAGCCAGGGCAGTATCTATTTATTCCCTAGGCGAGAGTAGCTTTAGGGAAGGAACGTTTACAGAACAGACTAGTGATTCAAGTGCAACAATAGCTAATACTCCAGTTCAAGTCCATTCCTCAACTCCACCACCAAGTGCTCAGTTACAAATTGCCGGGTTCGCCAAAACACAGAAATCAGCTAACAATGAGCTTGCGTTTGTCTCCACACAAGCTCCTGAAGGGACTGTCACAGCAACAGGATCATTTCCATTACAAGTGTTACTTGTTTTTGGAGGAATGATGGGTGCAGTAGCAGTTTTTGTACT
>DATDNG010000262.1:0-2949 GCA_036518375.1 Nitrososphaeraceae archaeon
AGAAGGGATCTATAGTGGCAAATGTAACGAGTACATTATAGATGGTCCTAAAATTGAACGAGCAGCGCCTAAACTTGAAAAGACATGAGAATTGGGATAAGTATATTGTAGATATATAGTTTTTAGTACAGCTGATATTTATGCAATCTTTTTTATTTGTATAAGAGGACACTGAGTGGACTTCTTAAGATACAATCAAGTAAGAAAATACACATGTCATATACAACAACATCATCCTCCTCGATAACAAAAACAACCGAAAAAGAAAATGAAGCACTTGCGCGTCGATACCATATGGATATATTTCAAAAAGGTAAGCTAGAAGTAGCCGATGAGATCTTATCTCCTGATTTTGTTCTACGAAATCCAGTTCTTCCTGTGCAAGTACGTTATGGCCCTGCAGGAACAAAGGAATTTGCATCTGCAACAATAGCAGCTGTCCCAGACCGGCAATTTGAACATGAAGATGCTGTCGCGAAAGGAGACAAGGTACTGATTAGATGGACACTTCGTGGAACAAATACAGGCCCTATATTTGGCAATCCACCTACAGGCAAACCAATTATTGTAACAGGCTTTGACCTCTTTCGCATTTCATCAGATGGGAAAATTGCAGAGATGTGGCAGCAGTATAACTTTGGGAGTTGGCCGTAGTAACACCATATTAAATAACAATAGCGTATATCAGAGTTCATCAATTTCAGCTATACTGCAAATTCATCATCTGTGATAGGAACCCTGGTGCCATCACCATCAGAACAGCAACAGCAACAAGAAAATACAAACATCATCATTTTTATTTTTAATATTACAAATATCCAAACCACATCAACAAGTCAAAACTAGAGATAATTCACTCTGGTCGAATCTCTTGGTATCTTTGGATGATTATACAGCAATTGCAGATAAAAGCAGCCAGTATAATTTCTTCTGATAAATATCATGGCAAGTATTTGTGGTCTCCACTTGTAATTATCGCTATCTCTCATATGGCATCCACATTTCCAGCTTACCGTCCTTGGATCTTACATTCTTATGGAAATGGATTTGTAATTAACTATTGCGTCTTCAGGCGTTTTGTGATCTATATGTGGATAAAAGATCTAATTGAGCTTCAATAATTAATGAATGTCATAGAATTCTCAATCTTAGAATTCTATTCTTCCTTCCTACATTCCTTCCTTTCTTCCTACATGACCAGGCAATCATACTTGTTGTCTTAATATCTGATACTCTGGATACGGTAATCGTATGACTTGGATTTGGACAGATGAATTCACATAGCATTAACTTTACTTAGCTTTTACCGTATTCATCATGGCGGCGCACCCAGAATTGAGGAAATTCATGACCAGCCTCATCTCGTCCTTTAGGAACTAGGTCAAGATAGTGATATGCCACGTTCAACATGTCTATACCACGTGCGTAAGCTGAGTAGGTGTGAAACACGCGACCTGCAGGGTCTTTGTAAAAAACGCTGACGCCCTCCCGCTCGGGACTGTGAGGATCTTGTGTAGTGAAGTTATAGATGGCTTCCTTCTTGGCCATCTCTTCTGGTCTAAATGATACGTTGTAATCGAAATTGAAATCTGTATCCAAAGAAGAAACCCACTTAAAATCCCAGCCCATCCGTTTCTCATAAGCAGCTAACTTGCTGTAAGGGGCCCGGGAAACAGCGATCATAGTAACATCCCTTTGATTCAAGTGCACAATTATTCCATTGAAATTGTCAGCCCAAAATGAGCAATGCAAACATGCCTCCTCCCAGCTTGGATCAAACATAAAGTGATAGACTATCAATTGACTTTTTCCGTCAAAAAGTGATGATAGTGTTTCTTTTCCTTTGGGTCCTTCAAAGACATACTCTTTATTAACGGCTACCCAAGGTAGATCGCGTCGCTGCTGGCTAAGTTGGTCACGCAAGATTGTGAACTCTTTTTCCTTATCGAGCAGCCTCTTTCGAGCTTCGATCCATTCGCTCTTGGAAACAACTTTGTGGGACTCTAAAGATTCAGTCATTATTTTCTCTACCTCCATTTGCTCTCTTTGTTTTCAGCATATTCCTTCGAGTTCAAACTATAATCATACGTATCATCGAAGGTCATGTTAGCTCTGATTTCATATTCCTGCTCAATGAATAGAACCTGTTTTGTCACTTTTTGATTTCTATTATTATTATCAGATCTGCCTCTTTCAATATTCAAATGCTTGTTGCTTGATACCCCATGCAGGGCCAAGTTAAGCTGCTCAGCTACATGGATGGGCATAACTTCCTTATTTTTGAGTAATAACATTATCTGTGGTATATTATTATGCCTAATCTTTTCATGGCAAACCATTGAGATAATTTAACAATTATACAACTATTTAAATGTTTAAATGTGTCATCTGTAGGACGTTCAATACCAATAAAAAGATAAGGAGCAACAAGAAGGAAGGAAAGAAGGAGGGAAAACTCGAGAAATAAGTCATAACAAACCAAGTTTTCTTGGATCTGTCGTAAATCAAGCTGTTGTTGTTATTTGATAACTCATTAAACATAAGTTTACTTAGTGTTAACCATGTTATCTGACCTGATTTTGGAGCACAACGGAAAGGCAGTTGGTAATAGAGTACTAGATGCAGGTATTCAAAAAAGAGAAACAACAGTAACTGCTAGAGGTAAAGTAAGAGGATTGTTAGATGTCTCTATAATTATTACATACTGGAATATGCCAAGATCCGTTGATGATAAAGGAGCCGCTACTACATCAACATACTACTATGGTGAAGGAAACGGAGTCATATCAATTATTGGAGATAGCAACGAAACTACTACTGCTGCTATTGTTACTGAATATGGAGTTGGAAAATCACTAGGGCAGAAGGTAGTCTGGAGAGGTTCAGCATTTTACAGAACAACAACAACAGCAAGCACTAGCCTTTCTTTTCTCAACAATCTTGTAGGAG
>DATDNG010000263.1:0-3071 GCA_036518375.1 Nitrososphaeraceae archaeon
ACCATATGGCTTCCTTTAACATCAATATATGACTTGCTATTATTTTTATTATCCTCTACATTACCCTCTCTTTTGCTAATTGTAGTATTAAGCAGATCAATAAAGGATTTATCTAACATATCCTTAAAGGTAAGTTCGATAATTTTAGCTCCCCTTCCATATTTCTGCTTTAGCCCTGCCGGCGTATCGAATGCTATGATTTTGCCTTTGTCTATAATTGCAATTTCGTCACATAGATATCCAGCCTCTTCTATGATATGGGTAGTAAAGAAAACGGTCAGGCCAGATTTAACATGGAGTTTGATATAATCTAAAAGTAGTCGTCTAGCAGAAGGATCCAAACCAACTGTTGGTTCGTCAAGAAATAGGAGGTCCATATCATGCATGAACTCCCGTGCAACTTGAACTCTTCTTCTCTGACCTATGGAGAGTTCATCATTCCTGGCATTTCTGATAGATCCTAGTTCGAATGTTTCGAGGACCTCATTTACTTTTTCTTTTCTAATTTTCCTATCACGCAGTCCCCACAACATACCGTATAGATCGAGTGCTCTTTCTATTGTCAAATTTGCTTCAAAACTAGGATTCTGAGATACAACACCTATTCTTTTTTTAATCTCTGATTGATTTTTGACAAGATCTTTTCCGAATATACGTACACTTCCAGATGATGGATTAAGAAGGGTTGTAAGAATTTTTAGTGTTGTAGTCTTTCCGGCACCATTTGGGCCAAGAAATCCAAAGACTGTTCCATATCTTACATTAAATGTGATACTATTCACAGCATAAGCATTATTTTTGCTATATTGTTTTTTAAGGTTAGAAACTGAAATACAATATTCATTTTCGTGCATGGACACTGGGTTTGACTTCCACATTATTTGTTCTCTTAAATTTGTTTGTAATCATATGTCGTCTTTGCTAGAATTATAGTCAAATACTGTTCATAGGTATATTAACAATGATAGTGGCGGTAGAAGGAGAATAAGAATTGTTGCCCGGTCAGAAGCAATCTTTTCCAAACCATATGATGACCAATGATAATGTTTTTGACGTAGCAACGTCTACATATCCAAAACAATGACCATAGGACGTACTGTCGATAATGCTTATTATGAACACTTATACGATTTTGCTTAATGGTTGAGGGTATTGTAATAGGATTTTCTGACATGCTGAGTATAGCCCAAACAATTGGAATAGCAGGAACTATGGTTTTGACTCTGTTTTTCTAAAAAAACAAATACAGAGTCTTCAATTCATGATCAAACTCTAGTTCTCAATGATCTAGATGAGAAGGTTCGCAAGATGGCAGAGATCATAATTGAAAAACCAACAATGTAAAAAGTCATATACAAACTTGAAAAGCTATCAGAAGAATATATAGCATTTGATACTATATCTTCCACATTTCATTGCCATCACAAAGACGACAACAGGTCTATACAAAGAGCTCAAACCTTGAGTTACTATAATCGAATTGCCAACTCAGAGACTTACCAGACAATGCGACAGATATAGAAATGGTTCTGGTTATTTACTTCTATCGAGCCTGCTTTGCATATGCATTCCTATTATGTGATGGAAGTCGTTAGAGATACTACTCGCAGTGAAATTGAACTTAGAGCCGATAATTGTGACCATAGTTCGTATTATAGGCCGATCAGTCTTATGAAGGCACAGCACTGGTAGTGGGAATAACTGTAACTTTTACAATAGCGCTATCAGACATACCAGTAGTATCCATGACTATTAACTTGAAGAACATGGTTGTACTCGAGAATACGTTTGGAGCAATAAAGGTAGCTTTGGATGTTTCAGTACCATTTAATACAACTGTTGGACCAGCTATCTGTGTCCAACTAAAACTAATCGGTTTGCCATCTGGAGAATGACTTGAACTACCATCCAATGTAACAAGTGAATCCTCATTAGCTACTAACTCTGGAATAGGATGACGATCGTTAACTATATTGCTCGAATTGAATGCCTGAAAAATACTACTGGCAGCATTTTGTGGTATTGAAGAAGGAGGTGGCGTTGAAACCCCAGTCGTCGATAGTTGCGATGACGAGGGTGTAGAAGGTGGAGGATTGCCAGCTATAATTTTAATAGAGCTTACAGGATTTGAGTTTTCTGTCCCTACGGTGGTAGTTGCGGGTGTTGATGTTGGTATCGTTGCCATGTTGGTAACAGTATTATTAGTAGTATTACTGTTAAATGGACTAGGGGCGTTTTGTTCGATTTGTTGTGACGGTGATGGTAGTTGTTGTGTTACAGCTTGCTGCGGCGGTAGTTGTTGTTGTTGTTGTGGTGTTACAGCTTTAGTCGTATCAACATTCATCAGCAGTTGGTCTGCTATATCATTGATAAGCGCCTTATTATCATTTTTATCAGCATATGCTACCAAAACCAATGAACTTTGTATGACAATTGGAACCGACAATAAAAATAATAAAAATATAGTCATTTCAGAAATACTATATACCATTCTTCTCTTGATATACTGGTTATGATAATGAGTTGTCGCTCTCTCTAATAAAGTGACCATTGCACTTATTAATGCTACTCCATCTGAAAGTAATGAGAACCAAGATGTCGCTTTCATTCAGAAAGTATGAGATGACTAACTATTTACAGGAAAGTGTCACTTCTACTAAGTCTTACTACCATACATCTCGAATAATATTTTACTAGAGTTATATGCTGTAGTTATTTGTTATACTATCGTTTTACTGTGAGAATACATAGCTGCCAAATAGGTGATTATTATTGAGTTGATATGCATGTGATTCCCTGATTTCGTATGTTACTATTGCCAATATATTATTAATGTCACAGAAAGAGAAAGGAACGCTTTAGAGCTATACAAGCAAGTATATTAAAGTTAACATTTTTTGTGTCTATATTTATTTATGGTAAATCAGGTTTAATCTTCTTTTTCCTTGATATACAAACATCTTTGAATTTCTTGAATACTAGGTAATAACCATTTTTGTCATCAAAGGAGAAACTTGTAATATAATCAATCTCTCTTTTAAGCAAGTTACGCTTTTCTTGATCTTCTTTTT
>DATDNG010000264.1:0-2868 GCA_036518375.1 Nitrososphaeraceae archaeon
AACAATTTGTATAGAAAGAATCACAGGATTGTAAACTAATCATTGATGTTAATTGTGACTTAATTTATGGATTACATAATTGAAATACTAATTAAGGAGCAACCATTGAACCCCCTTACATGCAGGGACCTAACCCCCTTGGGCCCATTGAATCCTCAGTTCGAACCCTATTTTCAGGCTTTGAATTCATGATAACCAAAGATATGAATCTGAGAAATAACCTTTTCCATGTACACACATTCATCAGCTTCAGCTCCGGATTTTCGTATGCTGCTCTTACAGCCATATAATATTCACCAAGTTGCATTAACGCGGAAGGCAGTCTTTCAGGGTCAACTTCGATGGCTGATACTTTTTTTGTTAGATACCCGGATTGTTGTTCATACTTTTTTTGTTAGATAGAGTCAAAAGTCAGGATCGCTTTCTCCAAATCATTCTTTCTCTCAATGCCTTACCAAGAACTATGAGAAGTGAGTCCTTGAATATAGACGATTTTAATGAGATACTAAATTAAATATACATTTTGTTCTACTTCCTTATGTATTGTTAAGCGATAATAATAACGCCTTTGCCTTTTCCCTATTGATATTCACATTTGCTATTACCATAATCATAATTATTTTTAGAATTAGAAATGTTATGCAAGGAACAAAAGTAAGTTTAAAAAGACAATCATTTTTTCTGCTTATTACCTTGGTATCTCCTCTTTCCTAGTTTACAACTCTTGATTGGAGGTGTACCATTTGTATATGTTGTTCCTTATTCTGTTGTTGTTATAGCTGCAGGATATTGTTCATATAGATATTCAAAAAGAATTCTTTCCTTTTGGAAATTACCTAATTGTGATGGAAGTTCTAATATTTATTCAAGAGGAGGATTGACTATTTATCTGTTATATATTGCAGCATTAATTGTACGTAGTGTAATTAACTTTATTTTTATTGGTTCGGAAAAATTTTATTTTAATAACCAGCAGGAAGCATTACTAGAAAATGGTAGTAGTGTTATTCTTATTATGCCGCCCCTCGTACACACAGATCCAGCAACAACAATATTGGCTTTTACAGCTACCGACTTCCTTCTTATGGTCGGTGCTGGTCTGCTTATAGGAAGAAATGCAAGAGTTATAAAATATTATTATCAAGACAAAAAGAGAGTAATGTATGAAAAAAAGTAACATTGCGTAGACATTAAGATTATCTCATCATAATCTTCATCCTCTTATTTTGTTCTACCATTATCAGCACTTTAGTGAGCATAACTAGTCTCAGATACTCCTAGTGGATGTTTATTGTATTATATTATCATGCGAAGCAAATGTGCTACTACATTTTCGGAAAGCTTGAAGGTATGATAATGATCCCTCTACTAAAAATAATTCCGCGAGCAACAATAATGCTGATTCCATTTTACGAATCTGAAGAATTCAAACCAATGCTTAGAACTTTGTTGTATAGGCTTGATTCAACGTGTGATTAATTACGATATCTGTGCTAAAAGTAGGTTCCTATTCTTTCGTTCCAAAGTTAAGATCAAAATCAAAATATACCGAAATGCTTGGCCATAGGAACAGTTGGAGATGTTGGTGCACAGGTATATGTATCTCGACCAAGCATGGGCATGATTCATTGCCTATATCTAAGGCTGAAGTGAAAGTAAATGTGGGGGAAGATAATAAACACCGCGTAACGGCGTTTTGTAGCAAATTCATAAAATTACTTTCACTAATATTACCTATGCATACAGTCATTATTTATATTCTTGTTCTACTCTTTCCTTATTAGTAAGGGTATTCCAATTTGTACATATAGGCTCTAATTCTATGCCATCATATGGATTACTTACCAACCCTTCAAATGAAATAACAAGTGAGATAAGCAAGATATATGATCTAAATTTTGATTATGTCGAAATAGGTATAGAAGGTCCTGAAGGTAATCCAGACATAATCAATGAGAAGAAGGACGAGATAGTAAAACTGCTTCAGCAATTTAAGCAAGAACCTATTGCTCATACTGCCTATTGGATAGATTTAGGTTCAGATTACGACTATATCAGGCATGCTTGGGTTCTAGAAGCAATTAAGGAAATTAAGACAGCAAGAGAACTAGGTATAAATCTAATAAATTTTCATGCTAACGTAAATGGTATGTTTTATGGGCAAAAAAGAAAACTAGTTTTGGATAATATGGTAAAAAGTCTCAGGGAAATTGTAAGACAAGCTAAAAAGTCTAACGTACATGTAATGTTAGAAAATGTTCCACTCTCAAATGGAATACACAACATAGATGAATTCAAATATGTTATAGATAATGTTGATATGTTATCAGTCCATCTGGATATTCCACATGCTTTTACCTCTGGAGGAATGGCTTCAGTAATTGATTATATAAACACGTTTAGAGACAAAATAATCCATATTCATTGGCATGATAATCATGGACGGAAAGATGAACATCTACCTATAGGCGAAGGCTTCATAGACCATCAAAATGCAGTCAAAGCACTAAAGGATATTGATTATGATAGAACAATTACTTTAGAAGTTTTCACAAACAGTAATGATGCTAAATCATCCAGAGATAGGCTCCGGACCATATGGATGTCTTAAACAATTGCGTCAACTCTACATTTCAGATTTTTATTCAGTATATACAACAAAGAATAGACATACAGAAATGTTATCTCCAAGGTCCTATGAAAAGCGTATGCGTCTTGTTTCAAAGTAGCAAGCAGAAAATATCTTATTCTTGACCGAATTCAACGATGTTTATTTCTTTATCGTGTAATCTTGATAGCCAGTTATTGAGTATCTTCGACTTATGTTTTTTCAATTGCAGTCTTCAACCAGCTTCTCTTTTCCAATAC
>DATDNG010000265.1:0-4305 GCA_036518375.1 Nitrososphaeraceae archaeon
TTTTAATTTAGTATCCATTGATTTAGAAAAGACACTGATCACTTTCGCTACGCTATAACTTTAAATTTTATCCTTCTAGCTGCGATGGCAGATGTCAAAGCCCCTAAATACAATCCCAAACCAATTAGCAAGTTACCGTTAAAGCCCACTGCTATAGATGATACTGTGGTAAGTACAGTTCCTATTACCGATGCGATCACATTTACACCCCAAAGTAGGGTGATATCATCGTTACCACTGGTGATGGTATTTCTATCTTCTCCGTTTTGGGATCTAGAGCCCAAAGCTATTTTAGTAATAGATGGAAACTGAAACCCCATAAGAAGAGCAGGAGGACACAAAAGCGTAAAAGTCAGTGCAATTCTTTGCTGTATGTGAAGAGATATTGCTGTATTTATAATTAATCCTATAAAGCTATAATAAAGTAATATTATTGCAGTCAAGAGTGGTAGTGAGATTATTAATGCTTTGTTCGGATTATTGCTAAATAGCCTTCCACTCAAATAGGCACCTATTCCAGTACATAATAGAATGGAAAACAACGTGATAGTTAATGCCATTATTGGAGTTCCAAGTAGTAGTAGGAATTTTTGAATAAAGGTTATTTCCAAAAACATGAACCCAAACCCAATAAATATCACAAACGCTATATGAAATGGAGAGGATGATTTGGTCAAATGAATTTTCTTGTGCCTATAAAAATAAATCAACATAAATGTAAGTGCAGCACATACACCGACCGCCGTTTCTAAGAGTAATCTTAGTTGGCTGGGAATCTTCTCTCTTGCAAAATAGAATGGGGAATCATCAGTGGGTATTTTAAAACTGGAATTATTACCTGTTTTTTGAGTATAATTTTGAATATAATCTATTGGCAACGGTTTTTGTTCGTTATTAGTATAATTATTTCTGCCAAGGTTATCTGGTAATAGCAGTTTATCATATGGAGGTTGTATATAACCACCAGGCATCGCAATGACCTTGGCATCAGATCTTGTAATCCTCTCTTTTATCAAATTAATCTCTGAGCCTGTAAAGGCACTTTTTTTTACCACCATGAGGACAGGGTATGGAGTCTTCATACTCTTCGATCCAAAAAATAGCCCTGGACGATCTTCTACTATTAGAACCTGCTTACTGATGTCGTGGATGCTTCCTTTCTGATCTTCATGTTGCCGCAAGGATTCAGCAACAAGTGGTACCAGTGTTGGCAATTCAAAATTCCAACGCACCATAACGAGCATTCCGTTATTTTCATTCAGATGGCTCAAATATTGTTTAAAAGCTTCTACTGTGTAAAGATAGTTTTCTGAAAGTGCATAGCCGCCAGCAAGCTGTGCTGCCCATGAGTCTACTAGCTTTATCACTATTTTGTCATACTTTGAATCAGCAGAGCTAATAAAATGTCTACCATCGTCAACAAATAATTGAACATTTTGTCGATCGTATAAATTTCCTGTTGAATTCCCACCAAACCGTTTAACTGCTGATACTATCAATGGATTCAATTCTACTGCGGTGACATTCTGTGAACCGCCAGCCAATGCAATTAGAATGTCTTCTCCTCCTCCAGAACCAATAATTAGAGAAGTACGCGTCCTTGAGATCTCATATGGCAAGTAATCCATATATTTTTTTACCCATTGAAGGCCTGAGGTAGAGCCATTCCATTTAACTATTGGAGTTGCAGCACTTCCGTCAATGATTGCCCATGCTAACCCTCCTAGATCATGCGTATTCCTAGTGACATCTATTCTGGAGAAGGAGTTCCATTGAGTTGATAAAATCTCGTAATCAGATGGATTCGTTAGTTTTAGCCGTAACATCTTCGACTCCCCAGGCAGTACTGCTAGTATACCTGAGTTCAATTGATTAAAAGTTATCAAAACAGCACAGATTACAAAGACAATGATTGCACAGAATATTATTTTATTTTCTTTTGCCATTAAATGCAGACTGTCTTGATAAGTTTTTTTTCTACTTGGCAGTGTAAGCAACAGAGCAGCTATAAGTGAGGGACCAATAACCAAGAGATCTATTGAAATTAGCGCAGCCTCTGCGCCGACCGTCTGCAGTAGAGGATCTAGTATTAGTGTGGCTAACGCTGCGCCAAGCAAATCAACAAAATACAGTTTACTTATCTCTTTGGGCATTGCGATATATACTAATGCCATAGACATCCCTGCAAAAAAGAAAGGAATAGATGACACCAAATAAAAGATATAAATAAATGATGTATTTGATGGGATGACATGTCCTATTAAAAACAGAAAGACAGGAACTGAAATTGCAAAGGCAGTAGCAGTTTGAAGTATTTTGGATGGAAGCTTCTCCTTCTCGATTATAATTTTGTCCTTTAGAAGATGTACCAACAATGACCCGACTCCAAGGCCAAAAAATGCTACTGAAATCGCCATAAATGCATAATCATACCATAAGATAATGGAGAATATTCTAGTTAGAACAAGCTCAAATAGTAATACGCCTAATGATAACACAAAAAGTGTGACAAATAAAAAGATCAATATCTTACTGTAATGTTCCAATTAAAACAACACAAAATTTGCTTCATATATTAGTTTTGTCTCAGGTATGGATATAAGTTAACAACTAAACATGAGTTTGATTAAGGTAAATAATATAATTAATATAATGCTTAAATGTGACATTTTCGATCAGAAATATTATCCAGAGTTTTACCATCTGCAATTTTAATTTTGAATTTACTACCTATTGTGTTTTTTTCTTATGCATATTCAATTCAAATGCCTCATATAACCCATCATATAACAGTCCAATCTCCTTCAGGACCATCTATCACTGATTCTCATCTGAAGGTAGAGAGTGTTTTTAGAGGAATCAAATTTCCTAGTAGCATGGCTTTCTTGGGTCCAAATGATATCCTGGTTTTGGAGAAAAATGAAGGTACTGTACGAAGAATAGTAAATGGTTCGATGTTACCACAAGCTTTGATTCATGTAAATGTTGCAAATAAGGCTGAAAGAGGTATGCTAGGAATTGCTATTGCAAAGCATAATGATGGGCCTACATATGTTTTCTTGTACTTCATCCAATCCAAAACAAAAAATGGTGAGGATGTTACAGAAGGAAAGGAGCCTCTTTGTTCCTGTCTTTACAGGTATGAATTTAGAGATAACACGCTAAAAAATCCAAAGCTATTGCTTAAACTTCCTGCTCATCCGGGCTTCTACGTTACCCCTGATCATGTCGGAGGTAAGGTACTTGTTGGTCCAGATCAAAACATGTATGTTGTAATTGGTGATGTTGGAGGACACATGACCCAAGCACTAAATATAAAAGGAGGGCCGCAGGCTGATGGGACTGCAGGTATACTTCGAATTACTCAGGATGGTAAACCAGTAAAAGGTATTCTGGGCAACGAGTTTCCTCTCAATCTGTATTATGCTTATGGTATAAGGAATAGCTTTGGAATGGACTTTGATCCTATAACTGGCAAATTATGGGATACAGAAAACGGTCCAGGCTTTGGCGATGAGATTAACCTTGTCGAGCCTGGATTTAACAGTGGGTGGATTCAGGTACAGGGTATATGGAAACCGAGCAAACCAAATAATTATTTTGCTGGGAATGTTATCTTGCATCTTGATAATAATCTGACAAACTTTGGAGGAAAAGGAAAATATCGCGCTCCGGAATTTACGTGGTACAATACAGTTGCTCCAACTGCCTTAAAGTTCCTCAACTCCGATAAATTAGGTAAACAATATCAAAATGACATGTTCGTAGGCGATTTTGACAACGGAAACCTTTATGATTTTCACTTAAATAAAAATAGGACAGGACTATTGCTTGGCAGTCCACTTTCTGATAAAATAGCATATAGTAATAATGAACTTCAGAAGGTAATATTTGGACATGGATTTGGCGGAATTAGTGATATCAAAGTCGGACCAGATGGTTATCTTTACATTCTTTCGCACAATGCTGGTGGTGATGATTGCACCCCTGTATTCCCAAATGTGCCTTGCGTTTCGTATAGTTCCCAAGCGCAAGGAGGTATCTTCAGAATTGTTCCTGTAAATAGGGCAATTGTGCCATAAGAAAAGCAAACAAATACTCCAAGCATGATAAAAGAAGAAACAAGTAGCGGTCTTCACAATAACCTAAAGCAAGATTAGATGGCATACAAAATACCAAACTGTCTGAGAAAGATGATCTCACCTAAAGAAAACAAAAAGATCGTCCAAGCCGACAGAAAGAACAATGATCCTTTCCAGACAATCCAGAATATTATAGATCATGATAATAAGGTTTAGAATTTTG
>DATDNG010000266.1:0-4253 GCA_036518375.1 Nitrososphaeraceae archaeon
TTCCCTTAAGTTTGACACATTTAACTTATCGGCTGTACAACAATGCCCTGATTGCGGTGCTAAAGATACAATTGAATCATTGCCCATTTTATAAAATAAACATAATGGGTAAGGTGAAAATAGATGATATGCGATTCCATATTTATCTACTTGCTCACATCAGTCAGTAGATCGCGTTAAGATTATTTCCAATCTCTATTCCTCATTGCTTTCATTTGTTGTTTCATCCTCTATTATTAATATGGACATGGACCGTCACTTGACCTTGCATCCATATATCCATTTGTGAATTCTTTGGAATGTGGTGCAGTTGCTTTAAACTGAGTCATGTTCATATCGTCACCACATGCCATATTCCATCCCTTTTTGTATGCATCACTTATTGCAAATGCTATTGTAGCAGCAGCCACTACTACTCCTAATGCTATCATTACTACTACTGCCAATGAAATAACACCGCAGAGTTTTGCCAAGTAAATTGGTGTTCATTACAGCGTATATATGAATTAGCAATGGCGTAAAAATATAGTCATGTAACAAAGCATATGCTGACCAGACCATCTTCGAGGAAGAAAAATGCAAGAAATGAGGACGGACTGCTGTTACCTGCAGGGGATCCAACACGTAAGTATTGGGAACATCCAGCCGAGGAAAAAAGGAAAGGTTAAAAAACCTTCTTAGTGCAGACTTTACAAAATATCAGTATGTGAACTGGACTCCCAACTACCCCTACTGTAGTTAGTCCAGATTCATGGAGTATCGATGAATTTGTGTTGTGAATGATTCGTTTGACATGATGGGAAAGCTAGATAGTTCATTGTTATTAGCATTACAGTTAGGACATGTGTTCTTTGTTCGTAACCTAGTTTTATCAAAATAAGTAGCACACCAATAACATCTGTGACACAAAATGAATATTGGGAATGATGATTTAGACGTTTCAATCTTTTTATCATTCATAGTTAGTTAATTTCTCTTCCTTTTTTGTATGTATAATATCAAAAGACAGACAATAATAGCATATAAATTAATCACGTTGAGATGATATGACTCAAAATGCCGCTAGCATATCTCACTTAGACAGATTATTCGGATTCATTTGCTGTGTTATACTATTTTCTCTACCCAGTTTATTCCATTATCTGTTGCTATCCATTTGTTATTGCTTTCATTCTTATACATCCAATTTATTGCAGTCATGTAATCTATCCAAACAGATACTAATTCCAAATTATTATCAAAATCCTTTGCTATTTCCCAGATACTTTTACCTTCTTGAGTAAGACATATCAATATATGAGCTGCAGTATTTAATGCACTTTGATGACATTGCTTTCTTGAAAGGTTACTCTGAATATTTATTGCAGCCATATTTATAGCATCATATCGTAGTGTAACATCTACATAGTATTTATATCATTTATGAAAAAATTCTGAGTGTTTGTCTTATTTAGGTGATATACATGCTTAATACTCCTTTGAACATGATGTTTTGATTAATAAGTTATTGTGAAACATTATACGATGGAAGAATGTAGAACCGCTTCTAAGTGTGTATGCATACGCCAAGAAGTAGCCTAGTCTTCTTTCTGTATGACTGGTTTTGAATCAGCTTATTTATCCTTCTCTTCTGCTGTAATATCAGGGCCATAAACAATGATTAAGCTGTTATATGTTTCATTTTCTTTTACGAATATTCCAACTCTAATAATATCATGGGGCTCCTGCTTTTGTATTTTGTTGCTCCTGCTGATGTACTAACAAATCATCAATAAGGCTTTTGATTACAAAGGGAGGCTTGAAAAATATATACCTAAAAGTGTTTCCCTTTATATCATGAACTAAAATTTTAGTTTTAGTATCATTTATTTCAATTGAAACTTCAATAACTTTATTGGGGTCAAGATGTAAAGTTCTAAGAACAGTATCTATATATTTTATGGTTTCGATATCTGTCATATTTGCTTTCTCCTATCTTCTCTTAGCATCTGTTGTTTCATCATGAATTTTGGTTCATAGGCTATTAAGAACTTGATTAACCCTGTTAACTTACAATGTTAGTTTATCTCGCTCACACAATAAGGATTCTCTACTATAAGGGTACTGCCATTAAATTATGTTTTATGAATATACAAATTCTGTATTAGTATCTCTTGGCAATTGTTGATAACAATGGTAACAGAGTTGATAACAATAGTGACGGATAGATAAGCTTATCATTAGATAGAATAGCAGTTTATCAAAATGTAGGCAAGATAAACAATGAGCTTATATTTGAAGTTCAGCGTAGAAGTAACATCATTGATAAATGGATAGTGAAAAGAAATACTATTGGAGTTTCCAGTAGTACTACTTCTACTCCTTATGATAAAAACAATCCTTCGTTGATGGTAATCCAAAGAAAGATGCCACTATTATTATTATAATGTAGACTACAAGGAAGAAGATGACAATAATGCTAGCAATAATAACACCTCTCGCAATATTATGCTGGTAGATTATGCCTATGCACTTGAGTATAAATATTATCTTATTTGAAAACCTTTATCCCAAATTGCTACTATATTATAATAAGAGGTATCTTAGTTGCAATACTATATTGGCTGCTCTGGATGGAGTTATTCAGCTTGGCAAGGACCATTCTATCCTTCCAATCTAGATTCTTCTTCAGATTGGCTAAAGTTTTTAGCATATTCATATGGTAAATATTGGCACGTATAAGATTCGAGATCCAAAAGCGGTATGCCGAAATACAGGATGAGATAGAAGCGATTGACTACAAAAAGACAATGGCAAATATCAACTAGATGATATGAATAATCAGATCACATACCTAAATAAAATTAGCTATAGCAAAAGAAAGGAGATAGAATATTTGAAGATTGGAGCTCAAGAGTTAGAAGGGTATGTTCGTGAACTCAAGAATCATAAATAACAACAACATAAAATCCAATATGAATAGATGAACCCTTGGTTATGTGGTTAAAGTTGTTATAGAAAAACACATGTAAACTAGAATGTGATCCATCGTCTGAATGTGTTTGTAGCATATATGTGTAGTGAAATGATTTTTCAGAGAATGGTTAAATAGTGAAGACTCATTAAATCGATAACGATCTTATATAATTTGTTTCACGACTACACTGGTAACAGGTATAATGATAAAATAATAATAAATTAGGTAGAGTGGAGTTTATTATCAAACTTCAATCCTGGTTTCATCAGGATTGTATCCGCAGACTTTGCCTGTGTCTTCATCTGCTGTCTTTCTATGTGAGTAGTTATAGAAAGTTGAGCGCTATTACTTAATCCGTACATAAATCCATTTACTTTTATTTCCTACTTTGACTTTTATCAAATTCTTATCTTCTTTCCTAACAACTCTTGCTATGGAAAATCCTCTTCTCAAGGAGTGACTATGTAATAGGATTGTTGTTGCTCTATCTGATCATTCATCATACATGATTCGATCTATTTGTCATGTTGACGTATAGTAGTGGTTGTTGCTACTGCGATGTAGCAAGAACGTAGGTAGGGATATTTTGGAATAAAAAGTCAGCGTAATATTTCTTCATACTCTAGAATTATTGTTATCAATACAACAAATGTTTCCATTAGATAAATACTATCAATACATTGACCAATCATTCATTTGGACCACTTATCTACAACATTAATTGAATTTAGAATCTGAACTGTGGTCATATAATCCTACTATTCTGGGATATCAGAATTTATCATATATCCTATGTGTATGTATTGATAATGTTTTTAGATAATAGCGTACATGTTATACCAACCATGACATTGCCAAAAGGATTTAAACCAAAAGTTAACAAAAAGGAAAAAGGAGACAAATCTACAAACATTACAGTTAAAGAAAATAATAATGGTACAGATTCAAAAGATATTAAAGTCACCCCTGCATCAGCAGATGACTTTATCAATAAACAAGAAAATAAAATAGTAACTGATAATGTCTCACCCAAACAAGAAATAACTATTGATGATATACGTGTAGATGAAAAAGATGACGCTATTATTACTGCTGTTACCACTACTCCAACACCGGAAGGAGAAGTTCAATCAGAAACTGAATTGAGGGTTCCTATGCAGGAAGGAGACAAAGAAGTTCAATCAGAAACTGAATTGAAGGTAATGTCTTCTTATGCTCCACCTCTATCGCCATCTTCGACTCCGGAAGACGAGTCACATGCTACATTCTCATCAAAGTCAACAGAAGATTATCCACA
>DATDNG010000267.1:0-2274 GCA_036518375.1 Nitrososphaeraceae archaeon
ATCTTCAAATCTGTAGCAAGTGGCAATAAGTGGTGAAAATATCAAAACAAAAAGACCATAGACTATTCATGAGACTTGTACGATGATTAGATAGAAGAACTAGAATATCAAACTAACAGTTTGGTTGTAACTTCATTCTTGCTTCGCTACTGCAACCATTGTCTTATCTACTACCTGATTTAACAAGATAGTAAGGAATCCTTTTGCTATCTCTATAAGTCCTTCATGGTATTCATTGTAATAGCGATTTTCATATATTTTAGTAGAGGTAGAGATAGTAGCTATATTATTCGTAATACTGTAAAATATACTATCATTGTCGCCTCGCTTTATAGAAAGATAAGAAGGATAGCGATTACAAGCTTTCAAGGTTTTTGGTAGAGATGTTAATCTTACAAGTACTATCAGTATGAAGAAGCTAACCTATGACGATTACTGGCAGTAAAGGGGTTATCTTGTATCGTGATTGTCTTATCGTAGTATTTACTCTTTTGCTCCTGCTCTATTGATTTATCAATTGATATTGTCATAGGACTATTGTATTATATTTAATTACAATCCCTATTTCTCTAGGTCATATAGCATATTGTATTAATTAAGATTGTCTTTTTCTAAGATCATCGTCACTGAGACAGAAACTGTTGCTTTATTAAATTTGCAAACTCTGCATCAGACATCGTTATTCTTGCTCGTATTATGTCATCAGCATCGTTACCTGCTGTATATCTGAGTCGCGGACTTTCAGAGGATATCGCTTGTAGTATAACCTTTGCCACTTCTTCTGGTGGAGATGCTGCATTTTTTAACATTGATTCAAAGCTATTCTCTACCTTTTGTATAAGTGAAGAATATGGGGATTTTGGGTCTAAAGCCTTTTTTGCTAAAACGCTTGAATTCATAATATTGGTTCTGATAACACCAGGTTCAATTATAACTACTCTAATTCCAAATGAGTCTAATTCATAAGACATTGATTCGCTTAAACCTTCTACTGCAAACTTTGTACTATGATATGCAGACAGACAAGGAAGGCCTATACGTCCTCCAACTGAACTCACATTTACTATTGTACCACTCTTCTGCTTTCTCATAACTGGAAGGACTTGCTGCGTGACTCGTATTACTCCAAAAAAGTTCGTTTCAAACTGTGCTTTTATCTCTTCTATTGATGTGTCTTCCAAAGATCCAAAAAGTCCGTATCCTGCATTATTAATCAATACATCGATTCTCTTATTTTCTTTCACTATTTGGTCAACAGCATCTTTGACAGATGTATCACTATTAACATCTAACTTAACAACTTGTAATGGTAATTTTTCTTTATGGGCTATTTGTGTTATGTCTTTGGATTTTTCAAGGTTACGCATAGAAGCATATGTATGGAATCCATTTCTTGCTAGTATGAGAGCTGTCTCAAATCCTATCCCACTTGAGCTGCCTGTTACAAGAGCAACGTTCTTAGCTTGCACACTCATAATTATCAAGACCGGTATCTGCTATATCTCTAGATATATCGCCAACATTCGTTACAGATCCAGTAGAAGCGTCCTGAATATCCTTTTCACTACTTTGAGAGTCCTTAATTCTCGTGGAACTATTAGTATTCATACCTCGATATATACACAAATATACTATGTATCAAATATGATATTAATAGCACCAACAGGATCACTATTGGCATATTCTGCAAATACAAGCGGATGGTTCGTTGGGTCTTCTCTGGAGGCCCGTATAAATAAAATTGAAAAAACTGACGATTATCACGATTTCAAATGTTAGCTGCTGTTGTTCCATCGGTAAACGGAAAATGGGAAGTTAAAGAAGTTCCAAGTCCACAGTCAGAAAATGTGCGATGGTCAATGAATTCAAAGCAAGGTGCTAGATATATCAAAAGAAGGATGGGTAATGATTTGAGGCAAAAGATTCTTGTTCAAAATGGCATCATATAAGGGCAGCAGAGAAAAAATGGAAAGTAAATTCCAACAGATACTCGAAAAGAAGATACAGGAAGCCTGAGTTAGCATTTTACATAAAGCTTTAACTCTTTAAAAAATATAATAGAGGTATATTATAATATTGTATATGTAAAGTTTATCGGCCTAGTGGCCGGTACGCAAATAAGTAAAAACCAATAAATGTAACAATAAAAATAAAGGAAGGAAAGAAATTATTTGTTAGTACTACTTTCTTACACTTTCGATAGACATCATTTCGTCGAATTGGTTATACATCTGCAAAGCACGTATACCCTTCTCCGTTGTTCTAAAGAATTGT
>DATDNG010000268.1:0-3752 GCA_036518375.1 Nitrososphaeraceae archaeon
TTTTAATTGTTCTGAAAAGGGTAAAAATCATTTCCACCACAGGTGCTATCAGTAGTCAAGATGTAGAGATAGTGATGAAGTACTAAACTTTCTTTTACTATATCTCGTTTAAGAAAATATGGGTATGATAATTAACAAAACCTCAGAGCTAGCAAAAATACTTTTATAGTTCGTATCTTTTTCAGAGTTTGCCGTGCTATAGTGCCACAATTATTACATCCTGGGGTATATATCCAAGAAGTTCCATCTACAACGCGCGCAATTGAAGGAGCAAGTACCTCAGTCGCTTCATTTATAGGACTTGCAGACAGAGGTCCAATATATATAAAGCCGTCGCCGTTTCGAGTTTTTCTGACTATCAACTAAAATTTTGTTGGAATAATGGAGGGTTTAGAGCAGACAGTTATCTTAGTTACGCTGTAAGGGCATTCTTTGACAATGGTGGAAAAAAGTGTTATATCGTTAGAGTTACGAAGACAGATGACCAAAAAAATCTAAGAAGATAGTCACAATATAAAATCTCATAAACCCTCCTAAATGAAAAATAGTCTATCATGATAAATGTGGAAAAACCATTGTTATTTGTTACTTAACACCTCTTGGTATATTTGGGTCTTCAATTATTGTAACTGCTATACTCCTATACTAAGACATCCTAAGATAAAGCATTAATAGTATAGGACCCAAAGTATATATATCTCTAGCGATATTGCTAGTGATATGTGGTTAGATATTGGTTTAATTACAAGTACTGATAATGATTGGACTTTTCAAAAGCGAAGGATCAACAACATGCGATTAAAAATACGACCTGTATGCTCTGCATCCTTAGCTAGATAATAATGAGGAGCTGAACTAAGTTTAAAGTAAGACAAAGGACTATCCTTTATCACAAATACAAGGATCTAATTCTTTTCAATAAGAATATAATAATAGCAGGAATTTGCTCGTTCTTTTTAGCAGCATTTGTTACCCAAATGTATAATGTATACTATAACAAAGACCATATTGCTAACTCTATAGTTGCACTATCAACTGAATATTCTGTTTATATTCCATTATTTGCTTTACTTTTTTATATTGATAATAGACATAGATACATAGATCCTATAACAGGAAAAAAAGATTTCAAGACAATAAAAAGAGATATAATAAAACTATTTACTGCATTTTCTATTTCTGAGATTGCTTTCTCGCTTTCAAACATATCCTTTACTTATGAGTTCCTACAACTTGGAGCACTACCGTATCAAGCATCAATGCTTGGCTCATTAGCGGCATCAGTAATATCATTTGCATTGATCAATCTTGTAATCATAAAAGTTGTAAAGCTATTTAGACTTTAACAGTAAAATTATGCTGGGCAATTGGAAAGTTCTGACAATTGCCTCAGTTCGATACACCACCTAATGGACGATGAATAGTCCAGGACCACTCACCGAATTTATGGTTACATCAATATTTAGATTAACCTAATAATCACGAAGTAATAACTTAAATTTTTCCCACTAAACTTAAACATATACAATTATTTCAAAACTCGAGTTTAGAAAGAATGGATTCAGAATCACCTATCAACAATGACTAAAAAGTATCTTGGCTCGCACTGATGTAAATGATACCAAAAAAGTATTACAAATCCGTCTACTATCATTTACAATTCTCTCCGTTTTATGATTATTTTACTGGTTGTGCGGATGGTAACAAATGGTTAACAATTTTAATTAAACGGTAAAAGTTATATTAACTGCTGTTCTTGCAGTTGATATAACTCTCTTGTATTTCCTGTTTTGTATAAATATGCCTAAAAGCTACTAATTGGACCAAAAGTGTGAGGCGCCAATGAGGCATAAAATAAAGTGCTTGATGCATACATTGCTATGTCAAATATTTCAAAACACGAGTTTAGAAAGAATGAGCCAACAATAGGCGTACAATCAACTATCAACAATCACTACAAGAAGGCGGCCGGTACCAGCATTTTATACCCCAAAAATGCCAGTTGTTCATAGATACTCTGTTATGCAGTATGTTATGCATACTAGCTGACAAAAAAAGAATTTTATAAAACTCATAGATAAAAAGCAGAGAATTATCTTGGATTGATACATTCGACTGCTGCACATTATTAGTTAGGGGATAATTTTGGGAAGGTCTCAGTACTATAATATTAATCATTTTTAGCAGCTACATGCATCTATATACTGGCGTTTTTTTGTGTACTCAAACACAAAAATGGTCAAAAGAGTACCATAAATCTGTCTACTATTGTCTACAATTTTTGTCCTTTCTTTGCCAAAGACGAATTTCGTTTATCATACATGTTTAGATAAGTGTCTAAAAAAGGACCGTTTTTTAAACGGTCTGCAAATGTGTACAATTTTTTTACTCTTGTACGGAATCAAAAGCTGCTAAGGTAGTTTAAAAATAAGAGACCGTTTTTCCAACATCTTGTTAATAATATTTGATAAAACAGCAGATAAATTTCGTTTTGTCAAGGGTGATGTGAAATATGCATTCGCCTACCTAAGAGTAAGTACCGAGGAACAGACTGTACTTAACCAAAAATTAGCCATGCAAAAATGGTCAGAGGAACATGACTACCAGATATTAGATTATTTTGAAGATTCTGCTATTAGCGGAAAAATCGCTGCTGTAAAAAGAAAGGCATTTGTAGCCATGCTAGAAATCATAGCTTCCGAACCAATTGACGCAGTATTGATCTATGAGCTATCTAGGGTAGGTCGCACATTTTGGGATACATTAGATGCAATAAAAGCCATAGAACAATATGTGCCCTTAATATCGTGTTCCGCTAGAGAATCTTTTTTGCAGATGACTGAACCTAGCGTCCGCAAATTAATGATAGGGATACTTACGTGGGTTGCAGAAAGAGAAAGAGAAATGCTTGTACAGAGGACAAAAGATGGAATATCCAGGGCCAGATCTGACGGAAAAGAAGTAGGTAGACCAAGGAAAGAGTTAGACAAAGATAATTTAATTAAATTGCTTGCACAGAACGAGCCAAGATCAAAAATTGCAAAAACCTTGGGAGTGTCAAAAGCAACACTGTATAAGGGACTGCGACAATTGTAATGGCAAGAAAAGATTGTGCAGTCTTTCTGTAGAAATAGTTAGTGTTGTTTGTAGTTACGGAATACCATAAATTTTCTTAGAATGAATATCGAAGACCATCCTTTTATTTCAGATAATTGAGATGTAAGAGGGACACCGATTTTATCTATGTTATCCAGCACCGAAGATAAATGACCCTGCTCTTCAGATAGCGAGTCCAGATGCAAGACGACTATCGCAGGGGGTTCGTCAGGTAGTACCTGTCAATGTTAACTGGTAGGATATATCTGATTATCTTGTACATTAGCCTGAGTAAAATCTGCTGATAGAGGTACTATAAGAGAACCAGTACTTGCTGTTATAGGACGAAAACTCAACATTTTAAACAATTTTAAAAGCAGCGGTTGTTGCGAGCTAATGAACGTTCATGTCAGTAAGGTTTAGCTTTAATGGCTCAGAAAGTGAGCAATTGAAAATAACACAAACAGATACTATCTCTTCGCATCTATTGCCTGGACATATTATTTCTAAACTCGAGTTTAGAAAGTTATCGTGAATAGAGTAGAGGGAAATTCAAATCTACTTGACCAGAGGATAATTTTTTGCTAAAACAAATCTATTATATACGACGCGATGATGACCATGCACTACACTTAATGATAACATCATGACAACAA
>DATDNG010000269.1:0-2292 GCA_036518375.1 Nitrososphaeraceae archaeon
TACGACTGTAGCATGTAAGGCTTGACAAGCAGCTAACAAAAAGCAACGGCAGCTAACAAAAAGCAACGGCAGCTAACAAAAAGCAACGGCAGCTAACAACGGCTTTTGGGATATATCGTTAGCTGATTATTTAACAAATGATTTAACTCAACGACATGTAAAGAAGAGTAGCCCTAAAGTAGGGGTTGAGTAAAATCGTGTAAAATGAGCGAATTAGACAGTTAAATTGAGTAGGCTACACACAGAGGGTTTTGTTATAATATCCATAGGGTTATCGTTTTCGATGTCTTATGTTTTAAATGGCGAATACAACATTCCGTCTTTGCTTTGGTCCACTAGCTACTAGTTCTGTACAGAGAACTAATCAATAAAGTTATCATCTAATAATATACGATTTCGAGAATAATCTACGCTAATAGATATTATAACTGGAGTATCCGTAGATTCTTTTGCTTTTTCTAGGACGTTACGAAACTCTTTAGTAGACTTAACATCATAACCTATTGCTCCAAAGCTTTGAGCAAGTGTGACAAAATCAGGATTATTAAACCTTGTAAATGCGCTCTTTCCAAATTCATCTACCTGTTTTAAGGAAATCATACCAAAATCACAATCACACCAGATAATTACTATGATGGGCAATTTTAGGCGAACAGCTGTTTCAATTTCCTGCACATTCATTAGAAAGCCACCATCTCCACACATTGCAACAACTTTCTGATTCGGTTTTGCAAGTTGAGCTGCTATTGCTCCTGGAAATGCAAACCCCATAGAACAAAATCCATTAGTGATTAGGCACGTATTTGGACTAAATGTGTCATATACCTTTGCTATCCACAATTTGTGAGCTCCTACATCTGATATGACTATATCCTTTTCCTCAAGAGCATTTCTTACATCTTGAAGTAATTTTTGAGGCTTTATTGGATAGGAAAAATCATCGTTGAATCTATTGGCTCTCCACACTATTTCTTGCTTGATTTTCTTAAAAAGAGGAGGAATTTCGTAACGAGGAAATTCATTTAAATCAGGATTTACTTGTTTTTTCTCTTTTTCAAGCTGGTCTAGAATAGCGTCTATAGTGTACTCGATATCTGCTGCAATTTCAAGCGTAGGAGGGTAATATGTATCGACTTCAGCATAAGTAAAATCGATATGAATAATTTTCTTTTTTAGATCTCCATTCCAATTTTTAGGATTATATTCTACAAGGTCATAGCCTATAGCAACAACCAAATCAGCATCTTTCATTGCAATCTGCGCATGATCAGCTTCTTTGATTCCAATTGTTTGTAAATGTCTCTCTGATCTATCTGATATGACTCCTTTTGCCATAAAGGTGTTCATAGAACATATCCCAGTTCTCTCTACAAATCGCCTCAAGCAAAAGATTGCATTCCCCCTTATAACACCATTTCCTATTAGTAACAAAGGTCGTTGTGCTTCTGCAATCATTTTTGCTGCCATCTTGACCAACTTATGATTGGCTCTTGGCCTTGATAATTCTTGAGTTCTTATTGGTTGAATGTCAGATTTCTCTTTGGCTATATCATGTGGCAATACTAGATGAACTGCGCCTGCTTTCTCTTGCAAAGAAATTTTGAAAGCTCTTCTGATGATTTCTGGAATGCTATCAGCATCACGGATTGACCAACTCCATTTTGTTATTGGTTTGAACATGGTTACAATGTCCATGTTTTGATGAGATTCTTTATGTAATAGGAGAGTATCAGTTTGGCCCGTTATTGCTAGTATAGGAGATCTATCCATATTGGCATTTGCAACTCCTGTTGTCAAATTTGTAGCACCTGGACCCAATGTTGAAAGACAAACTCCAACATTTTGTGTTATTCTGCCATAAACATCAGCCATGAAAGCTGCTGCCTGTTCGTGTCTTACGAGAATGAATTTGATTTTCGAATCTAACAGCGATATCATAATGTCATTAGTTTCTTCACCAGGCAATCCGAAAATATATTCTACACCTTCAGATTCCAGGCATTTTACGAAAAGATCCGAAGCTTTCATTATATGGTTATCAATATCCTATTCCTTGATCAATCAATACTCGTTATATTTTCATTTCAATTGAATAATAATCTTCCATTTTCATGAAATATACACTGAACTGACAACTATTTTTTCAGAGGCAGCGAGCTACCTCATTTACCTTTATGACTAATAACGGTCACACTCAGTAACTTATCTCTTGTGTTTCTAATATCGGTATCACTATATCCTCTTCCTTTGGTGTAGTGCCTTAATGGATCAGGTTGTTCCTCACTTTCATAG
>DATDNG010000270.1:0-4878 GCA_036518375.1 Nitrososphaeraceae archaeon
GAAAACATCTTTACTCTTTCAGCAAAAAGAATATCATTTATGTGTGAATAAATCTCTGCCGTAGGCGCAACTATACGAATAAAGTACTCAGCCTTATCATTTACATAAATTGGATAGCCAGTAGTTAGTCTCTCTCCGATACCATAGTTATAGACTGCATAGCCTGGCCTTCCAGCCAACATATTACGAACAAAATCAGTTAAATCTTTATCGTGCTTGATAAATTGCTGCACATAATCTCCAAAAAAGTTCTTTCCTACTAAAGCCTTGCTTGCCGCTGTAGCCAGGATAGTCGCATTTTTATCATAGGCTACAAGATACTTGGAATTGAAATTATGAATATTTCCATATTGTGATAAAAAAGTCTCAAATGGTATAAGCGCACCTATCAAACCAATATATTGTCCAGTTTGTAAATTTGTTATAGGATATCCTATAGCTATTCTATAGTTACCATCTAATCCAACAAAGCCATTGGAAAAGGTTGGTGCTTGTGATTTTAATGTCTCTTGTACCCAAGGTCTTGAAGAAATATTCGTTCCTGCAAAGCTCTGTTGTCCTTTTGCAGCCAGACCAATTGTCTCAAATCCCGTTTTATCTGCAATAACAAGTCTATCTATTATACTGTTATTGCGATTAGTAAGGCGGGTGTATGTATCTTCTGCTAAGTTTTTTATTTTATCGCTAGATAAATCTCCTTGCTGAATGTATATAGAATTTGCCAAACCATGAAGGTTGTCTGCTACTAAAGTTAGCTCTGTACCAATATGTCTTGATAGAGCCTGTATATCTTTTAGTTGGTTTTGTAATTGTTGTTCAATTATGCTATTTCTGATATTCTGTTCAGTTGTATTTTCAAGGTAGAAGAATAGACCATAGGATATACCAATGATTAAGGCTATGGAAACAATAGCCAATAGCTTTGCTTTTCCCTTTAATGGGTTCATGTACTTTATCTTCTTACTCTGCAATTATAGCAATACATACATAGTAAATCCAAATCTAATTTAAACGTGAGGGTAACAGTTGGATACTTCTCTTAAGAAGACTCAAAAAGAGTATACACACATCGCTACTTAGGAAGTCGCCTGATGTTAATCAGGTAACACTCAAACGTAAGATATAAGTCACTATTATATACATACTATTGTTGATAATAGACAGAATACTATTATTGGTATACAGAAACCTTGTTGCTGCTATTGACAAGGTGTTCTTGATTTGGCAGGTGGCTTTTCCTGTAGTTTACATATTTGTAGCAGGATACGCCTATACTGCAATGATGGGAAACCAAGATATTAAGATCGGGGCTTTATCAGTTACATATACTTCATTTTTAACTGCTGGTATGATTGGGTTTAATGTGATGAATGGGAGTACTGTAGCTGGTAGCATTATTTGGAATGACAAGAGAAACGGCATGTTTCAACAGTTACTAGTTATGCCATTTAGCAAGGTTCAGTATATAATTGGCAATCTTATAACAATTATTCTAATTGGACTTGCCAGCGCGGCAGTTATTATTATAATTGGTTTTCCAACTATGTTCGGAAATGTGAATGTTACCTTGTGGAGTATACCTTATACTGTATATGCACTAGTAGTAGGCTCAATATTCTTTGGTTCTTTTACAATAACTTTAGCAACGAAGATCAAAAGCAGTGAAGGGTACAATGTAATTAGTAACGGTCTTTTCCTGTTTTTTGCTTTTGTTAGCTCCTCTTTTTATCCTGCGCAAGGACTACCCGCGCCCTTATATGTTGCTTTTTATATTAATCCATTGACATATATAGTAGATATCAGCAGAGCTGGAATATTTTCTCAGGTAAATGCATTTACTAATATTGAAGTAATTATCATAAGTTTTCTTGCAGCCACGGTATTTCTAATTGCAACAAGATCAATGGTAAGGATGAAGATATAAAATAGTGTATATTTTTCTTGGGTCGCAATACCCTTAGATGAATAAATTTTAACTACAATTTCCTTAGATGAATAAATCCCAATACGTGATAGACAATCTCTTTTTGTATTTATTAGACCATATTGCTACTTAAGCTTAGTTTTGATCAAAAGTAATAGTTAATGTTATTATAAATAGCAACAGTTGATAATGCATCAGTTAAATTTTTTATATAACCATCCAATTACATGGATCTTGCAATCACATAATTTCATTGTATAGCACCAAAATTTTGTTGATGCAGTTTCTCAACCTCAGCTAATTGTGCTATTTATTTTGTATATTATCAACCTTAATCTGTTTTCTAGACCTTGATTTTGGTACTTGTTATCGTAAATCTCATTTTGAAGTTCTCGATGCTGGACTAAATTAATGACCTCCTTCTTCTTCTTGTTCAATTTAACACCCTATCTCTCTCAATATCGATCATTTTGCATTCATCATCAGCTGTATCATAAATCATAATACTGGGAATTTTCTGTATATTTCCGAGGCTGTCAGGAAAGTTTTTGTGAGCTGTACCTGGGTTTAGTACTAAAGTTCTTCCATGTCTTTGTTTATACCTTATGTGAGTATGTCCATGAACGAAGACATCGTATTGTCCGCTTAGAATAATGGCATCTCTTAAATTCTCATTTGTTCCATGATAAATTCCAAATACACGATTATCAATTGATATCTTCAGAAAATGCTCTTCTAATTGTCCTCCTATCTCTTGAAATTTCTCTTTAAGTTTAAGTTTCTCGCCGTCATTGTTCCCCAATACACCAATTAATTTAATGTTCCGAGGTTTATCTAGCTCAGAGTCCTGCTGCTGTAGTAATTCTCTAAATTCTTCTATTATTCCGGGAAATATGTAATCGCCTCCATGAATTATATAGGCGACTTGTTCTTTTTTAAATATATCAATGGCTTTACGTAAACGATCAAGGTCATCGTGTGTATCAGATATGATTCCAACTTTCATAAGGTAGTCTCTGACATCTAGCTTTTATTAGGTTTGAGTTGCCTAAACTCAAGAGAGCTCGAAATAATAAGCTCAGCTATTGTGATACTATCTATTGTGAGCTTGTGTGTATATCCAGTTACACGAGATTCGACATATATTGTATACGCTACATCTTTTTTGACCAGTTGCGAGATACATTATAGCAAATCAGTTAAAATAGAAAAATAGAGGGAATTTTGATTAGTATGATAGTATTTTGCTATAATGGAGAATTTTCATGGAGCCGTGGCTGATGCTGATGCAGACATCGTAATAGCGTCTGTATTGCAATTGAGCCTTCAATTATTGCAGTCCGAAGCCTACTAGAATATTTGCTTGACCTTAGTCTACACTTGTAACTCTATACCTTATTATATACATAAAAGATTATTTTCGTCTGATAAATCAGATAAGTTGATTGAAAAATCTCAATCGATGTTTTGACACTATACATGTGATAAGCATGTCCTAAGACATTCTATATGTGGTAACCTTAGTCTATTTTATATATTGTAATTGCTATCTTTGAGGCTATGTTAGAAAGAGGCTACATTATTTTGATTTTAGGTGCTGCTTTATTGATTTCAGGTATAATCATTTCAGCTTTGTGGGCGGGGTATTTTGCAGGCACTTTCATACGTGAAAATATTATTCTAAGAGATGTCTCAATTAGACAATCTACTTCAGTAAGTACATCCATTCAGATAATGGATACCTCTAGGCCTATATCATTGACAATACATGTAGAACCTAGTAACGATATGACCCCCAGTATTACTGCTGTTAATGAAGGAGGAGGACAAATACCAAATAATATCCTAAGAGAAACCGTACGAAATCCAAAGGGCATAATAATGACAAGCAATGAATTCACAAAGCAATTTTTTACTACGTTTAAACCAGACATACCAGGAAAATATACAATTACGGTTTACAATTTAGGAAATACTCCAGTAAGTATTGGCGTAATAGTTGGCAACATTCCATTTGTAGGAGCAAACAACAAGATTGTCAATATTAATTTTCTTGGTGCAATAATAGCAGGCGTTGTACTAATCATTGCTGGAATTATCGCTCTAATAGCAGCAGTCATAGTACTGGCATTAGATAGGAGGAAAATCTTGTCAACAACGCAAACAACCCTTCCCCAAGCATCTACAACAGCAACAACAAAAACTGAAAAAATAGTATTAGCTAACTGGATTGATAGATTTCTTGCCTGGCTGATAGATTTTATCATTATCTCAATAGCACTTGGTATAATATTTGCTGCAATATCTCTACCATTTTGGATTGCATTTCCACATTGGTTTGATAGAATCACTATCATGAACACACCCTCTACTAATCTAGGTGGCCCATGGTCTCCTTATATTATCTCTAGTTTTGTATTCATGGCATACTGGACTTATTTTGAATCCACTACTGGCCAACCCATAGGTAAGAGACTAATGCACTTAAGGACAACGGATTTAGCAGGAAGGAGTATTGATGTAAAAACAGCTGCAATAGAAAGCTTTGGTAAAGCATTCTTGCTTCCATTAGATGTGTTGTTAGGATGGATATTCACCAATGACAAAAGACAGAGAATATTTAACAGAGCAAGCAACTCAATAGTAGTAAAGTTAAAGGAAGCTGAGGAAGACAACGATATGTCCAAGAATGTGACGTATCTTAAGGATTAGGCTAGTAGTAGTAGATAGACATACCTAGACAGACACCAATTTATAGAAACCAAGGGGCAAAAACCAACCAATCTTTATTCTACGAAAATTTGTAGCAAGGTAGCCTGTTCATTATAAAGAAGTAATGGTTAAGACTCAAGGAATATCTGCAATTGCATCTGGATCAAAATATGCAGCAGCAAGAGAAAGAGACGTGTCAGCAGCTGTTTGGCATCTTATTCTGATATTATACAAGAGAATTC
>DATDNG010000271.1:0-5391 GCA_036518375.1 Nitrososphaeraceae archaeon
GGAGCGTCGCCGCGTAAGTTGGGTATCCCAGCCGAAGAACGGTTTGCAGGAAGAGGAGTATCATATTGCGCAACTTGTGATGGACCATTTTTCAAAGGTGAAGATATATTGGTAGTTGGGGGTGGGGACACTGCTATTGAAGAGGCTACCTTTCTGACCAAGTTTGGAAAATCTGTAAAAATAGTTCACAGGAGGGATTCATTGCGTGCAAGTAAGATCCTCCAAGACAAGGCATTTGAAAATCCAAAGATCAAATTCATGTGGAACAGCGTGGTAGCTGATATCAAAGGTGGAAAGAAAATAGCAGATGTTATTGTCAAAGATATCAATAATAAGAAAGAACAGACAATCTCAGTTGGAGGTTTATTCGTTGCAATCGGTCATGAGCCCAATACGTCTATTTTCAAAGGTCAATTAGAAATGGACGATAAGGGCTACATAATCTTAAAAAATCAAACAAGGACAAGCGTCGACGGAGTTTTTGCAGCCGGAGATGTGCACGACTATAGATATAGACAGGCAGTCACGGCAGCTGGTTTTGGGTGTATGGCGGCTCTTGATGTGGAAAAATGGCTGACTGAAAGAAAACAACAACAGCAACAACAAGAAATCCCAAAAAGAACACAGTATATTCAGGAAAGATCATAGTAATCACCTTCAAAAAAGGTTGTTACGTTGGTTGGTGTAGCATCCAAGGTGTTTAAGCATTATCGTATAGATTAGTTAAGCATGAATGCTGCATTTGAAAGGTTCTTTGCGCTCTTTATTTCTCTATCGTATTCATCACCTGTAAAAATATTTTGCTGCATATAAAGGCTCTTAAATTTCCTGCCATCATCAGCGAATATTCCAACAAGGAGGCCACTATCTAATTTTTCTGCAGTTTTTAGCATAGAGTCCATGACGGAACCAGACGAAGGACCTACGAGTAGCCTTTCTTTTGCTGCTAGTTGTTTTACCATGTTAAAAGAGTCTTCGTTGGTTGCAGTCATCCACTCGTCAACAACATTCTCGCGCCGTTTGAACAAATCAGGCATAGAAGATTCTTCAAAATTTCTCAGGCCTTGGAGCAAATGATTTTTCTGAGCCTGGATTGCAACAACTTTGATGTCCCTCCTCTTTTCTTTTAGAAAAGTTGCAGTACCTGTGATTGTTCCACCCGTACCGCATCCTGTAAGAAAGTGAGTTATTTTACCATCTGTCTGACTCCAAATTTCTGGACCAGTACTTTCATAATGTGCAAAAAAGTTTGCATCATTTTCATACTGGTTTGGCATGTAATAGATATCAGGCCTTGGTTTTGCGATCGCCTTAGCTAGGGCAATACTTTGGTCTGTTCCAGCGCCTACCCGGGGACACAAATCATCTGACGTTTCATGAAGAGTAGCTCCTAAATGCCTCAAAATCCTTTTCGTTTCTTCACTGACTTTGTCAGGGATAACAATTTCAACTTTGTATCCTAATGAAGCAGCAATACCAGCTAGTGCAATCCCAGTGTTTCCAGACGTGGGTTCGATTATGACACTCTTATCCTTCTTTAAGATACCTTTTTTTTCGGCGTCCATTACCATCCAATATGCGGCTCTGTCTTTTACCGAGCCAAATGGATTGAACCATTCTAGCTTTGCGTAAAGTTTTACCTTTTGTGTAGAAAAAGAAGTTAATTCTATTAATGGCGTCCGACCTATACGATCGATTACGCTATTTGGCTTAGCAATTGATAAAGATGATGATGATCGTGACGATGAAGGTGAAGTTGTTGTCGTCGTCGTCAATTTTACTTTGCCTTCTTTATTACAAATTCGAGATCTTTTTGACTCTTGTTTAGGGACAAAAGCTCATGACCACTTCTCTTTACCCATCTGGAGATATCTTCCTCAGATTCTGGATCATCAGACACTACCTTCAGCATATCCCCTATTGCTAGTCGCTCCATTTCAATCTTTGTACGAAATACAGGTTCAGGACAGAAAAGTCCTCTTGCATCTATAGTTTTAGCCGGAGATTTACTAGTATTTGTACTCATTTGGCAAACAGGATAAAATTATGATAGCGCAATATTAAATGTTTAGGATAACACGAACTAGCTAGCAATATATGAATATATGTATGTACATTCTTACTAGTTTGTTTTTTGCAATGTTGTATTGCTCCTACATTCTCATTTATTATTATTATTATTATTCATTTATTTAGTTAGTTATCTGAAGAGATCCTTTTCTTTTGGCCTAATTAGCTTAGAGACGGAAGTAGATTTTTTATGTAGCATATGATATTGGTAGCCTCTTATAATGACGAATGGTACCCGTTCCAGTTTTCCCATTGCTAATTCTGCAGCTGACGCAATTTCATCTGCAACTGCAATTTCGGTTACTCTGAGTCGCTTTCCATACATATCAGTATTTCCAATGTAACTTTTTATTGGGTTTATTCCATCAATTCCAATTGCAATATTAGTTTGGCCTTCTCTGAATGGCCTCCCAAATGTATCGGTTATTATAACTGCAATGTCTTTCCCAGTTTTCTTTCTTAATGACTGTCTAATCTTTTTCGCTGAAGCGTCAGCATCTTTTGGCAGCAATACGGCATGATTAAAGCTATCCTCGACATTACTTTGATCAACTCCGGCATTTGCACAGATAAATCCATGTTTTGTTTCTGCAATTATTATACCTCTTGAAAGTCTTACTATCTCTTTGGATTCATTTAATATGGTTTGTACTATTCTCGGATCCTTGTTATTTTCTTTTGCTATTGCTAAGGATCTGCCGGATGGCTTAATACATTGTAGATCTACGATCTGGCCTTCAGCTTTTGAGACTATCTTGTGAGCAATGACCAATATATCATGGTCAATAATATCTTGTTGTCTTTGCTGCAAAGATTTTAAAATCAACACATCTAGTTTATCATGCGGTTTTATATCATCATAAATGCGAATGGGAATAATCTGGATGGTATTATTATTGTTACTGTTGTTGTTACTACTACTATTATTATTAATAGTATCATCCTCATTATCTTTCTTCTCTGTCCTCCTTTCATTGCCAACCTTAGCGCTCAATAATACCACAGGATATAGTAAACTTGTAGAGACTATTAAAAAATATATTAATACAATCCTATAAAAGTAAAAATAAAGTATTTGATATGCTCGTTGTGTTTATCTGACTTATTGACTCTTTGCGACTATGGCAGTCTTGCCAAACTTCTTCTCAAGCATGTTAAGGAGCAAAGTCAAATCATGAATTTCTATAACTGCGTCGGCCTTCTCCTTTACTATATCTACAGGACAGAAGCCCACTGTGAAAGAGGCCAGACTGAATAATTTTAGATCATTTGCGCCATCTACAACAACCACGATATCTTCTTTTCTTATTCCCCACTCCTTTATCGTAGATCTGACTGAAGCAGCTTTGTCAGATGTCACTTGGAGGTTTATACCGTCAAGCCTCCCATCGTGATCAAAAATAAGTTCATTTGAAAAAATCCTGTCAATTCCAAGCTCGCTTTTTAACCTATCAGTAATTATTGTAAACCCACCGGATACGGCAATCATTTTCCATCCTGCGCTCTTTAATGCTGAGCAAAGTTCTTTTGCACCCGGCATAATCTCAAGACTGGCACCAATTCGTTTGGCATCTTCAAAGCTAATGCCTCTCAGAGCGTCAACACGCTTTCTTAGACCTTCCTCCCAATTTATGTCTCCGCGAATACCTTGTTTTGTAATATCCCATATCTGTTTTTCTTTTTCAGGGCCCATCATTTGGGCTAAAATTGGGAGGTATTCTGCATTGAGAAGTACACCTTCTACATCAAAGATAATGAGCATACTAAGCGCTGATGCAAACAACCTTCCTTTCCGTATATTAATCTTGTTTAATTATCCAATATAACATTCTATCTTGATACATAGCATATGTGATGACACCATCGGAAAAAAGTGAGGCTCTCATGTTGGCAATATCTTGGAATTGATATAGCCAGGCGCTACATGTACGCCGGCATGCATGCAAACGAATTATGACCTTTTTCGAGTATTATTATGACAACCTTTGTGATGACAACGATAAGCTAACTTAACATGAGCTTTGGCATGCCCCAATATACTACCAGTATTCTCGTCCTTCTCTTGCTGTCGGATCGATTATCTAGATTCTTCAACTAAAAGAATCGTGAATATAGCTGAGCAGGTTATAACATATAGTAAACGTTCCTGTATATTCTTTTGACTGAGTACAGTAGAATACAGAAAATTAAGTTATTACTTGTAAATGCTATAATAACAAACTGGTGATAACAATCATTTTAACTCAAATATATTCGCAACAACGAATTAATAACGTGAACTATGGAACTACCATCATCATTGCAGTAATGCCGGTTTTTAGCTTATTTATTTTTGTAGTTCTCGCAAATAGCACCGCACAGGGTCTACAAATTTTACCAAACACACAACAAATACCATCTTCATCATCATCACCACCATCACCACCATCACCACCACCATCACCACCATCACCACCATCAACACAGACAGCATCCACGCCTGCCAAATCAATTGCTGTTAAAATAACGTCACCTGTACGAGGTCAAGAAGTATCAATAGGCAAAAATCTCACAGTATCAGGAGTAACGGCTACTGCTACCGCTAATAATAAGGATAATAATGCCACACCTCTTCATTGTAATGTATTTGTTATTGCAAATGATTTAAAGCCATACCAACCGGCTAAGGCGACAGGTAAAGAAGGAGCAGCAGATTATTCAACATGGAGCTATGTCCTTAGTTCTAAATATACTACAATAAAACAAGGGCAATATAATAAAATAACAGCTAAATATACCTGCAGTAGTAATCCAGAGGAAACATCTTTTTTTAGTGTTAATGTTACTGGAAAAGCGGATTCTCCCTCTTCTAATACTACTGCTACTTCCAAACAAAACCAGCAAAATATAACAAAGACATTTAATAGTGCTAATACAACTGGCCAAAAGACTCCAAATACAGCAAACATAAACAGTGCTATTGGAAATAATAGTACAAGTACAGTTGCATCAATATCTAAAACTTCGAGTTATGAGGGGTTGGTTTACCTAGATAATAGCAAATCAACCGGTGAAGCAGATAAAGCTAAATCAGTTTCTCACGATACACCTTTTATTCTGCCTTTTCCTTGAACTCTATTGCTCTCCAAGTCAAAATGAATGGTTGGCCATTTTGCTTGGCCATTATGTTTACCACGCCATTTAGTTGAGTATAGTAGCTGTAGATGATCATGACACAATTGATTCTAGAATCATACATATTTTTAGTTATTACTAACACGTTGTTGCAAAATATAGACCTTACAACAAGAAGAAATGCAAGAAATAAAAAGGATCTAACTG
>DATDNG010000272.1:0-2594 GCA_036518375.1 Nitrososphaeraceae archaeon
CCTTTGTCGTTCCCCCAGTTGCCGCGGCCCCGAGAATTATTGCTATGATGTCAGCTTTGCATCTATGTTTAGAAACATGTGCATGTGTTTGTATGTATGCTTGCATGTCACTTGCAATATTTTTAATCGATGATATGAATAGCTAGCACTTACCTGCAAGTAAACGCAATCATTGATATTTTAATAGATCATTAGAGGTTTGTTTGTTCAGTTTTGGTTGTACAGGATAGATGAGGATAGCAACTACTTCAGGATCGAATTAATTTTCTAGATACTCGTATACACGATACATACTTTCAGGATCAGAACGAGAAAGTTATTTCCATTTTGTTGGATCGAGATTTATTTCTCTAAAACTACTATTACTACGATAATCGTTTGAGAAACCTTCATGAGCAACTACTGTTGTTGATGATGATTTAAAGATATTGTAAATGGATTCTCCTACCAGTGTGGAGTGGCTATTGTAACTAGTAAATATGTCAGTTTTTATCATTGTGCTAATTTAGGATATCTACAATATGGCAATAGATGATGACGTATCTAGGATCACGGCTGATATATTAAAAATATGTAAAAATGGATGCACTAAGGAGAGGATAATAGAGAAAACGCATCTGTCGCATGATCAGCTAACAAGAATTACAGCAGAGATCGTAGACAAGGGGTACTTGCGATATATTGAATATCAACAAGTCTATATTACAACAGATAAGGGATACATATTTCTTGATAGCAGAGATTACAACCAAGGAATGAAAGGTAGATCTGATGGATAAAAAGATGTGATATGTCATAATTTTGAATATAGCTAAGCTTATTTTTTGCATACTAATACAGCTTCTAAATTCTTTAACAATGGTCAAGAATCGAGTAGTCAATATAGGTAAATATTTGCATCTTGAACTTTATCTTTTCAATGCAGTAATTAATTTATCTATATCTTCCCCATTCTTATAGACCTACACTAACTGTAAACAAACACGTAAGATGTAATAGTGTGAATTCAAGTGGTCTACCTTATCCTTCTAAGGTATCCTAAAAATGGACATTTAATGAAAATCCTTAATAAAAGTGACTAATTCCACCAGCAGAAGTCAACACATGCATTTTTAATGGTTTATAATAATAATATGAGGCATTATTCTCTTGGAATCCATGACGATAACAGTGCTAAAAGTAGGTTCCTATATACTAAAGTAATCTTAAGCTTTAAAGGTTTTTCCTTGTAGATTATTCAAAGACTAAGCATAAAGATCATGTCAGATAATATAAAATTTGGATTAGCTATTCCACAAGGTTGGAGAGGAGGCGATTTCCCATTAGAAGAGGAAAATGATCCTGTTAGCCAATATGAATTCTCAAAGTCTATTGCAACAACAGCTGATAACTTGAACTTTAATTCGATCTATGCTTATGATCATCTCATTCCTCATTATAAGCACGATATACAAAAAAACATCTTCGAATGCTTTACTTTATTATCTGCTACTGCAGCAATTACAGAAAAGATAAAGATAGGACAAATAGTTGTATGCAATTCTTATCGTAATCCATCATTATTAGCAAAGATGTTATCTACGTTAGATATCATTAGTAATGGTAGAGTAGAATTAGGAATAGGCGCAGGATGGTACGAACAGGAATATTTGGCCTATGGATATGATTTCCCATCTAATATAACAAGGATTATGCAACTTGATGAATCCATAAGCATAATCAAAGCAATGTGGACAGATAACAACAACAAACATGTCTCGTTTCAAGGGAAATACTATAGAGTAAAAGATGCAATATGTAATCCAAAGCCAATCCAAAAACCATATCCTCCGATCATGGTAGGGGGATCAGGTGAAAGGTATTTGCTTAAAGTTGTAGCAAAACATGCAGATAGATACAACCTTTTCTTTGGTTCCCCTAATGAAATGAAAAGAAAAATTTCTCTCTTAAAGGAGTATTGCAATTCTATTGGAAGGGACTATAAAAAAGATATACAGTACTCTGTTGTCTTGCCATGTATAATAAGAGAATCAGAAGACGAAGTGAGTAAAGTTCTTGCACAAAATAAAAGGAACGATAAAAGTATAGAACAATATACTCAATATCTTGTCAACGGCATTGCAATTGGAACTCCTGAAAAGATAATGAAAGGTATCAGCAAATATGTAGATATAGGTGTCAGACACTTTATTCTACATTTTATAGGACTAAATGATGCAACCTTGAGACTTTTTGATTCTAAAGTGATTAGAAGGATTTAACGAATAATTATATTACGTGACGCAATGATAATAATATCAATTCCAGATTCCTATTGCTTGTTAACTTATGATTATTACTAACCCATAATTCGATGTTTTCTATGTTATTACTAGATTCAATATTTTCTCAAGGAATAGTTCGTAGCAAATGGATGGAGTATTGATATTGGTACTGGTTCTCCGCAACAGCAGAATACAGCAACTAAACTAGAAGCTGGTAGTGGAAAGCAAGAACGATGAACTAACCAGACTTAGTGACGCTGTAACTATGCTAAGCAATCTGTACAATATACTGTTGACTGAAATGGAATGACTTAAGATTGTCAAATAGAT
>DATDNG010000273.1:0-2807 GCA_036518375.1 Nitrososphaeraceae archaeon
TCTATGACTACTTGTCATATACCATTGTTGGAAACACAGATAGTTAAATATCTTATAGAACATAGTAATATATGGATGCATCTAATAAAGAAAACAGCGATGACACTTACGAGTCTTCTTCAGGTGGAGAAGCAAGTGCGGATTATACTATTAGAGGAGCAGATGGAGATAGAACAACATCATCAACAACAACTGAAGGTGGTGGTGGCATTACAGACAAGATTAAAGAGAAAATAAAAGGTGCTAAAGACAAGGTTGTCAGTACCGCAGACAAGGCAGCTGACACCACTAAAAAAGGTATCTCTTCTACTACAACTACTAACGAACAAGGGAGAGGATATGAAGAAGGTGAAGCTGGTACGAGATTTGACAGAACAAAGGATTCTACTCAAGAATATGACGAAAAGGAACCAATGTCTCCGGCCAAAATAAAACAACATGAACCAACTGCAGTCAGTAGAGACTCAAGTGACCAAAAAATTGCGGAAGGAGGGCAAACTACTAGCAGCCAAGACGCAGCAGAAAAAGCACGAAGAAGTGGCATGACAAAAGGAACAGCCGGTGCAGCCGAAACTGGCAGTGAATACGAACAAGGGTCAGCAGGGTCAAATAAATAAATAAACAAATAAATAAATAAATAAACAAATAAACAGGAACACCCTACTCTTTTTGCCGCAAGTCCACAGTATTTTTTGTCATCACTATGTTCATTATTATCAGATGTTTACTTTGCTAATATGTACATAGATTCTGCAGTTAATTCTGCTCTAGAAGTTTGGCTAGCATATATATCTATTATGCTTATATAATCATGAGTTGCGGGTTGCTATGAAAGAATAATATTCTACTATTTTAGGGCACAAGATGATGTGTACGTTGGAAGGAAAAGATATGGTTTTGGTTATCTATCGCTTCCGGCTGTGCTCCTCATAGATGGCATAGGTAGAAGAGTTATTTGAGCCCATACTTATGCCCCATGGATGAGGAGTTAATAATCATCTGGAGACAAGCACTACCATGATATACTGGTAGTATCTATCCAGACAATTCTCAAAATCCTTGGATTGGATAATATAACTTGGACGTTCATTGTCAATGTGTTGTATGCGGTAATTATTGGATGAACAAACATGGTTGCAATAGAAGCATTTGAAATGTAAATCATCATGGTTTGTTCTCGTTCTTCTGAAATAATAAAATTATTCGTTTTAGCTTCATCGAATATATTATAGGGTGAAGACCCATCAAAAATTTTTGTGTGTTGATTATGACACAGAAACCACACTTAAGAATATAACCTGCCTCAACTTTGAAATTCAAAGATGAAATCTAAAACAGAATACCTTATGTTCAATACCAGTGGTAGACGTGCATTTGTCAATATAACTCCAAGTGTTAGAAAAGTTGTTGAAGAAAGTAAAATTAAGGAGGGCCTTTGTTTGGTAAATGCAATGCATATTACTGCTAGTGTTTTCATAAATGATGATGAAAGCGGTTTACATCAGGATTTTGATATATGGCTTGAAAAATTGGCATCGCACTCTCCTACCCAACAATATAAACACAACAAGACAGGCGAAGACAATGCCGATGCACACTTGAAGCGTCAGGTCATGGGACGTGAAGTTGTTGTTGCCATCACCAACGGGAAGATGGATTTTGGACCATGGGAGCAAATATTTTATGGAGAATTTGACGGCCGACGGAATAAAAGAGTCCTAATAAAGGTAATTGGTGAATAAGGAATAAAATACGAATTGATAAAGTAAACAAAACATTACCTGTTAATCTTACCCATCGTAGTCACAAATTTAAATGAATTTTTAAAATGTGCATCATACTATATTATTAAGGATCATAATTACTAGTATACACTGATTTTCAGCTGAAATAAAATATTATATTGTTTTAAAAATGGCTGCTCTTGAGTTTAATCAAAGCAGCGGCAGGCCGATAGAAGAGTCCAATCATACATTTATAAAATTTGCTATGGGAGATGCAATTTACTAATATCTCTTGCAATGTATGACAAGAATGAACAACAGTTATTTTTACTCTTCATGAAATATACGTATATTTTGCAGTGCTATTCGATTAAAGATTTATCATGGAATCATAATCCTAGAGTTGCATCCTATGCCAATCTGGCAAGTTAGCTATGGTATTAAAGACCTTCCAATTAAGATCATCAATTCTTTGTATTGCTCTATGATTTTTTGCCCTTGTTTGTAATATATATCAATCTCGTAGTGTTATCATGTTATATCATATGTTTTTTTGCCCTAGCTCAATGAAATAGTTCATCATTTTATCATGCGACAGCCCAGAGGTATTGGTATTCATAAAATAGTTGAAGTTTATGTCGCTTCTCTCACACTCAGCATAGATGCTCACGTCATAAGTTCTCCATTAAGAATTGATTGGACGAACAAATAATGCAGTTGTCACTATGAGAATATAAGAGCTGCAAGAGGCAGTTCCGGCAAGATAAATGGATTATAATGCGTCGATCCACTACAGTCATCTGTGTTTATAGAACCAACACTTACAATTCCTAGCGGTGTGTGATAAGGGCTAATCCTTTCGAGCAAGTCTGGATCTTGAAGATGATTAGGTATGTGACATATATAGAAACAGGATGGTTTTGTAGCGTATTATTACTGGGTAGTTAATTCAGCATATAATATAAGCTGTCAAAGCGAAGGATAAATGGTGAGATCTGAAAAATATTCCTGGAAAATGTTTAGAGGAAATGTAATGCGAACGGGAATATCTTCTTCCAACTTATCAAGAACACCATCTCTTCA
>DATDNG010000274.1:0-8301 GCA_036518375.1 Nitrososphaeraceae archaeon
CCATGACTTTGTAGTAAATAGTAATCTCAAATATCTACCAGACAAGTCATATACTGACGTGGGTTTATTTTCAGCTGAGATGAAATATCTACATGATAATGGGTTTAAAGTTATAAAGATGTCTGATATTGGGTACAATCATAGCAATAATTACCTCTATATTAAGGAGCCTTTTACCAATGATAATACACTTGCAAAAAATTGCTAAAGGAGTTGAGTTAATTGGTATAGAGATTTTAGTAATTTATTATGGAAACTTGTACAGTATTATTAGAAAAGATACTTTTGTCATTGTTTTAGGTATTATCATTGAAACTGCTGTGGTAATTTACTATGCTTAAGAGTACACCTAATATGGAAATTTCAGTTATACTTATCTGTATGATGGTGTTATTGGTATTTCCTTTACAAGGACTCTTGCCTATTGTGAGCTATAGTCAGATTCCATATCTTTCTACGTCTAACCAAGAACTACCACAACAAAGGTCGCAAACACAACCATCTGAAATAACCCAAGGAACCAATGGTGATGGTACAGGCTCAAATAATAATTATGCTAATAATAATATGGTGGTAATTATAACTTTCGGTGATGGATACAAGAGCCAATATTTGTATGCCAAACCAATTTTAGACAAGTATGGCTTTAAAGCTAACTTCTTTGTAACTTGCAAAAGGGTGGGAATAGACAACTCACAGATGAGTTGGCAGGAAATAGGACAATTGTATAGGGAGGGACATGTTATAGGATCTAAAACAATGAACTATGGAATTAATACCACGAAAAGGTTAGATCTGACTCATTTACCTACTAAAGAGTTAGAATTTGAAGTAGGTCAATCAAAACAATGTCTTTTAGGTCATGGTATTAATACCACAATTTTTGCTGTTCCTAAAAATATTGCATCTGATAATGCAACTGTTGTAAATACAATAGCTAAATACTATGATCTAGCCATAAATGGCCATTCTAATCTAATGTATCTCCATTGTGATGGATGGAGGCAATATTCAAATCAGACTGATTGTAGAACATATTCTGATGACGGTAGCTTGACTTTTGCAAACAGGTATTCTATTAGAGAATGGAGTATGCAGCATATTGGACATGGAAATTCATATAATGATTCCCAAATGTTTGAGAAATTCGTTGCAGAGCTTAATAGCCAAAATAAATTCAATAAAGGTGGAATAATAAATGCAATCCCTATTATAGGATATCATAACATCAATGCTACAATTCCTGATGTGAGCAATACTGCAGAATCTTCTGCAACTACTCTAGATTTATTTGAATCGGAAATGAAATATTTACATGATAATGGTTTTAGAGTAATAACCTTCGCTGATCTTGGATATAATGAAAATAGCAATTCTTTATACATAAGATAAATAATACTATTGAGTGTCTTCTAGCAAATAGGTCGTACGATTAGAATGAAAAACCATAATATACAGCAAGCTATACAACCAGTGTTCTTGTTATTTTATTTTCTCTGCTATTCGTTGGCCTGGTTTAATCCCCATCTGGATCTCACTTTATCTTCTAGTTTGTAGAATATCAGTCTATCAAAAATAAAACCGATTGCAAAGATGGTGATCATCGATGCAATTATTTGATCCATGAGTTGGAATTCTCTTCCTACAAGTAAAATATGACCTAAACCCACCGACGCTGCAATCAGTATTTCAGCTCCTATCAATGCATGCCATGCAAATGACCATGCTTGCCTTATGCCTATGATTAATGATGGTGTGGCAGCAGGAATCATTACATGTGCAAAAAGTGATATGCCACCTGCACCCATGTTTCTAGCTGCACGAAGATAGATCACATGTATATTACGGATTCCACTATAGGTCGATAGCATGACTGAGAAGATTGAGCTCATGACTACTACAAACAAGATACCAAAATCATTTAATCCAACTAATAGAATTGCAAATGGCACCCATGCTATACTGGGAAATGATTGTAAGCCCACAGCAAATGAGCTCATAGTTTTACCAAAGTCTCTGAATCTTACCATCAACAATCCTATTCCAATACCTAGAATAATAGAGATTGAGAATCCTGTGACAAGTCTCCACAGTGTCATGCCTATGCTCATAACTAATGAACCATTGAAAAGTAAATCTGCAAAAGATTGAGCTACCATTGCTGGCGAGGGGAGTGAAACTTTGGGAAATACTCCCAGACTAAAAATTACCTGCCATATTCCTAAAAATACAGCAAGAAAGAGTATCACATGGCCTATATCCTTAGTACTAGTCCCTTTGCTTCTTCTTCCTCTCTGCCTCTTATCGGCTCTTTCTTTAATGTATGACCGTCGATTCAATTTCTTTATCTCCAAATCTGCCCTCATGATGAAAGCGCAATTCTTGGAATTCTTCTATAGTCTCTTGTGACGGCATCTACAATTTATCTGCTCTAGGGTCATCTCTTTTTTTATGGTTGCATGGTTTAGAGACATATAAAGCAATTCTACCTCTTAATACCACATCACAACAATTCGTCAATACAAATAGAATTGTTTTCTTTGAAATTCTGATGAATTTGAAGTGATTGTCTATGTAATAACTCCTTCATACGTATTATATTGCACAATGCAAATTGCTCATCTATTAACAAAATCTTCAGGTCAACTGACAGACCTCTCGCAGTATCTGCTAGCAGTTTCATTCCTTTTCTTCCTTGTGATAATTGATGAATGCAGGCATTTGCAAAATTTGATAATTGAACCATTTCCTAGAATTTATGACAATCTTACTTCTTTTATCGTTAGGCATTTGCAATTCGTCATATCGTCGTGGAGAATATAACTTTGTACAAATATGCAATTGAAAGCAGAACTACGCGAAATTAGCATCTATATTTATAATAGGGCTGCCTGATGGCATATAAAAAGTGTTAGAGATGATGGTAAATAGATTCTATTGGCAAAGAGGATACAAGGATATATAATGTCCGGTCTAAAAAAGACATTATCTGGCGTAGATCTTATTTCCTGGTCGTTTGTTTGTTCTCATCATCCTCCCAAGGATTGCATAGTCTACAATATGATATTTGGGCCGTCGCCTTCCATGTGAATAAATTAAATCTTCCTATTGTAAAATCTAGTCTTTTTTAAAATGCTTATTATCTGTAGATGCATGGGTCAAAGCCAATCAGACTGAATCGGATAGTAAGTTTTCCTTCGTGTATCATCAAGACTATTCTTCTCCATTACTAACCCCTGTTGCTTTAATTCCTCAATTGCATTTTGAACTGTTCTTCTAGGCAGATGGGTAAGGTTAATTAATTCGCCTTGTTCTACAGGATGCTTTGATTTTATTATGTAGTAGATAAATTTGGAAGCAGGTCCACCTTCAGGCTCTTTACGAGCATATGCTGATACGCCATAAGTTGCTTTTGACAAAAACCCTCTCCTCTGTGATTCAACTAATGGTACAAAATCAATATGAATCTCTGACAAATTCACACGCTGTCCAAACTCCGCGATTAAGGAGGATTGCTGGGATTCGAGCGGCGCTTCGAAGATAAAATTCATAGGCGGGTATTTTGCAGTTAAAGCTCCTATAAAATTCCATTTCACAAGGCCTCTTTCGTCATAAATACCCACCGCCATGCCTTGATTTGCCTCAAGTATTACCTTGTTTGCTCCTATTTTCATTGCTTCGTCGATTTTTAGCAAAGTCTCGTTAACTCCAAGCTGATGCCTAGGATCTTTTCTCCCTACTTTCCAGTGATATTCGAGGTTGCCCTTTGATTTAACAATCTGTGTAATTTTTTCTTTTTGCTCTATGCTTAATTCAATGCTGTTCTCGCCTATCTCTATTACATCAAATCCGATTTTAGCTGCCTCTGCTACAAACCTTTCCAGAGAGTTTTCCATAATGGCATATTCTGTAATAGTACTTCCTGTCGATACAAGGACATCAAAATCGTGGTAAAATTTTATTTTCCGCTGCAGTATGGGTTCAGGTATCAACAATGGAAATGCACCGTATATTTTTACCACATCTATCATTGGCGACAAGATCTCAAAATTATCCTTATCCACGCCTTGCAGCTTGTCTACGATATAAGTTAACCCCTCCCTTCTTGGTTTTTTGTCATCTATTCTACCTTTAACTAAGTCATTGAGCATACAAATTTATGATCTATGCATGTTTTGCATATATTGGAGTTACCAAATATGCATAGCTTTTTACTTCAAGATAACTGTTTGCATATAACTTTCTTATTTTGCATATTTGTAAGCAGTAATATGCTTATAATCAAGTTACATTACGTGTTAGAATGGATGCAAAGTTAAGTCTAGGAATATCTGCAGTCATAATTATTTTCGTGATTGCAAGTTCTATATCCTATAATACACCTTCAGGAAATGCAAGTGATAATAATTATAATAATAACGGCATCGCGTCAAATATTTTGAGAATAGGCTATTTTCCTAATCTTAACCATGCACAGGCTGTTATTGGATTAGAAACAGGAGATTTTCAAAAAAGTTTAAGTAAAGACGGTATCACAGTTGAACCACAAGTCTTTAATGCTGGGCCGTCTGTAATTGAGGCATTATTTGCAAATCAAATAGATGTAGCATATATTGGACCTATTCCTGCAATTAATGGCTTCCTAGTGTCAGAGGGCAAAGACGTCAGAATAATTGCAGGCGCAGCAAGTGGAGGAACAGTGTTTGTAGTCAGGAATGATTCGAATATCCAATCTCCTAAAGACTTTGCAGGCAAGAAATTTGCTTCTCCACAGTTAGGTAACACTCAAGACATATCTTTGAGATCTTATTTGATGAGGAATGGACACAAGACAAAAGACAATGGCGGTGATGTCGAGGTGGTCTACGCAAATATGCCTGACATAATGACACTATTTCTAAAGAAACAGATTGATGGTGCATGGGTTCCTGAACCATGGGGATCTATATTAGTGAAGGGAGCTAATGGAAGAGTATTCTTAGATGAGAGGACCTTATGGCCTGATGGCAAATTTGTAACTGCAAATATTATAGCTAGAACCGACTATCTGAAAAATAACCCCGAGACAATAATGAAGTTGCTGAGATTGCATATTAATGAAACCTTATGGATTAACTCTCATAAAGTTCAGGCCATACAGGCTTTCAATGGTGGACTTAAAAAACTTACAGGCAAAACAATCCCAGAAGATGAGTTGAGACAAGCCTGGTCGAGAATAGAGTTTACATACGACCCAATTAAAAGATCTCTTTTTAAGTTAGCAAATGACGCATACAATTTTGGATTTTTAGCAAAAGGAAAGAAACAGCAACCAGATTTAACTAATTTATATGACTTGAATCCATTAGATATCGTGCTTAAAGAAAAAAGACTATTTGCAATAAATTAAAAATTATTCTCTGCTCTTGATAATAGGTCAGCAACTGTGAATGTAAGCTTGTAATTATCATATGCACATTATCGCAAATTGCAGGGGCCGCCATAATGTACGAAAAATATGACATTACAATTGGAAAATAATATCTTGTGTATAGTCAATAATCTTTGGGTTTAGTTTCTTTACGGCCATATCATCATCTTCATGCTCAACTACCTGCCGCATGAAATGGTCTGCCACTATTATTATTTCTTCAAAGCGGTTTGTATTCAGAAATGTATTTAGTGATTCACTAAATGCCATATACTCTTTTGCCGGATGCCATGCTGTTGTCTTTGAGAACAAATTGTGAGATGATGGAAATATGTCACTTATTTCTACAGGAATTACTCCTAGGTATGGGTTATAAGCGCAAATCTGTGCGTTGGGAAATTTTTTTACGATTTGAAAATAGTCTTTGGTAGAATAGAACGGATGAACTCGTGGTTCTGGATACAGAATTAATTTCTTTTTGTCCCTAGGGCGAAATTCAGAAACCATTCTTCTAAATCGCCTAAGCTCGGGCCTATACTGATCCAGCGGGTCATAAAGAAAGATTGCCTTTTCTTTGAACAGTGGAGTCCCTTCTTCTATGAGCTCAAAATTTTTAAAAATTGCCATAGCTTCCATAAGTTTTGGATGACTACGAGCCTTCTGCATTACATATTCCCACAACCTGCCATCCATTATAGCTTGTTTTACTGCGCAAACTTCAGCCTTTAACATGTAGAGGTTATGTTTTGCTATTTCTGTTACCCGATTATCTCTATCCATTTCAAGTAGCTCTCTGACAGTATAACTAGTACAGATTGGACATTGGCATGGAAGATATGAAATCTCCTCCAGCCTGCTTGTGCCATTTGTATGAATATATCGATTATCTTTAGCATAGAGCATATACGATGCAGAATCAAACATGTCACATCCTAGTGCAATTGCGAATGGAATTGTAAGGGGGTGGCCAGCACCAAAAAGATGTATGGGCTTTGTGGGAATAGCACGTTTAGCAGCGGCTATCATCTGACTCAATATTGAGAACTCGTATGATTCCATTAACTCTACGGGGCTGCCCAATGCAAAAAGTTCGAATCCAATTTTGTCTAGCGAGTTTGCAGAGTAGGTTACCAAGTCTAGATGTTCACCACCTTGAATTGGGCCAACCCAAACTGCATCATCTCTAATATCTTTTCTCCCATGTTCTGAAATTAATGCAAGAGTCTCCTTCGCGTTTTTGAGCGTTTGTTCTACTCGTTCTTTGGCTTTTTCATATTCTAATTTATATCCTGTTGGCTCGTCAAGTGGTATGCATATATCACTTTTAATATCTTTCTCAAACTGGGCTATTACCGCAGGCTCGACGTTGAGAGATCCATATTCTAACAGTTGATAACCACCCGAGTCTGTCATTACTATTCCATCATAATTTATGATATTGTGAATTCCTTTTTTTCTGGCTTCATTACCATGATGACGTAACGTAATGTAGGCGTTTGTGATTACCGCATGAAAACCTAATCTTTTTAGATACTTCGGGCTTATTGCCTGCCTTACTGGATGGACAACAGGAATAAAGGTGGGAGTTTCAAGAATTCCATGAGGAGTATTTAATAGTCCAATACGAGCAGCTAGGTCAGTATATCTGACCTCAAAGGACAACTTTACTTCTTTGTCTCCCTCATGAACTCATCATAAATTGCCTTAACTCGATCTGCTGCAAGTCCGACTCCTTCTTCAATACCTGTTTGTGTGACTTTGATTTTGTCCATTACAATTATAGCCCCCACGTCTTCCCTGATTTTCACAAGACCGGGAAATACTCTTGCAAGTCTGTCAGAGAGAGCTTTAAAATCGAATGGCTTTTCCATTAGTTTTATTTCTTTAACAAATGAGCCATTAAGAATCACTTTGAGTACTCCACTCACATCTAGATTATCAAGTATGACGTCGAGTTTTTCATCTATCCCAGTTAGCGTTCCATTGTAAACTTTCTGATCAGAAGTCTCTATGGACACCTTCTTTCCGAGGAATTGAAGTGTCTCTTCACCAAATTTCCTTGTAATTATAGCAGCCATTATATTTTCATCGAGGGTTATGTTTTAGTAATATATATATGAATTTCAACGTCTGGCTTGGATGTTATATGTTGAAATATCATAGGTTGCTCTTGGACGATAGACGATGAAGATGATGACAACAACAATTCTCGATTTAATATTCGAGAAAGTTATGTACATCTCCTTTTGTATAGACTAGTGAAAGCCAATCGACTATTCCAATTTGCCTGACGGTTTCCTGTTGCATTGACAAAATTATTTTATCAGCAATATACTTTGGTGTCTTTCCTGTAGTATCCAATTCTACAATTTTATTCTTGCCAAAAGTTTTCAATGCATCGTATAGAGAGACACCCAAGATTTCGCTAGCGACATTTTCTCTAATTTTCTCAAGCGAGTATTTCCTTTGCTCCAGTGTCTTAACTAGTTCATACGGAGAGCGTCGCAAGACAATAACATGTCTTACATCAGAGGGTCTTAGCACGTATGGTGCGAGGTGTCCTATGATTACAACATCACTTGTTCTTGTTCTGAGTTCATAATTTATCAATTTCCTTAGCTTTTTTACATCAACGTCTATTCCATACTTTGTATCTTTTCTCAAAATGGCATTTTTGTCAATTGCAAATTTATTAATATCAATTATTCTTGACCCTTGGATTTTTTTTGCAACAAATTTTGCAGTTGTGTGCTTTCCAACTCCTGGGTTACCTGTAATTACAAGCCTCATCATGCGTTTGAGAAATTTCAATTATACATCATTTATTTGGTTTCAATTTATCTATAAAAAATTGATAACACTTCAATGATTATGATATTATGTGATTGTAT
>DATDNG010000275.1:0-2800 GCA_036518375.1 Nitrososphaeraceae archaeon
ATGATTGAGGTGTCTTCGCCCAAGCAAATTTACTGTTATATCTATCAATATCCATAGTATATGACGGTATTTGGCAGATACGAATGAAGATGATTTAATTCCTTATGGCATGTCAAGACCCTACTCGTTTCATCTTTGAACCACATTTAGGACAAGCTATTTGTTTATGCTGTATGCCGCAGTTCATACAATAGTATCTTAGTGAATTGTCACCAAACATTGAAGAGGAGGAGGAAGAAGACATTGAACCAAACAACGTTCCACCCCCAATTCCCATTTTTTTCATCATTCTCTTTCTCATATAGAAGTTAAGCAAAATAAATACCGCTATTATAGTAACTAATGATAGAGGAAATGGTACTAACATAGAGATGGCAATACTGATACCAAAGGAAACTCCTATCCATAATATCTGGTTAAGGGCAAATTGTTTGTTGTTATTGCCGCTCATCTTTCTTTACCCATCCAATTCTTTTCCACTCTATATAATTAAGAGTAGAACTAATTTATAAGTATTAGTCGCGTGTTAACAATACCTTGGAATAAAAAGGATTAAGTTGATTTAGAATTATTACGAAAGATGAAATTATCCTTTCTACTATAGTACTATTGACTTTCTGTGAATCTCTGAAGAGTAGTGAAATGTGATGTGTATATATGTAATAACTGAAGAAACATTCTCAAATAATAATACGCCTCACGATTAGCCAATCATCTATAAACATGCTTCTTCTTTCGTACTACCATACACAACTAATAACATCATTTATGTTGCCAGACTTACTCTTTCTGTGAAGAAATATTGGTGTTCCTATTAGCATTTCTTAATACACGTAAACATGGTATTTGCTAATCCGATATACCCTGATTCTTTCACTATCTAGATAGTATTATGCCTCACAAAGCTTTGAATAGAGTATATGTGGCTTCTACAGAGCCTCATATCTATCTACGTTCAAATACATGATACCGTGGGAACCAACATCAATAACACAATTAAATCGTACTAGAAGCTGAGGCTTGTCATCGCATATCTTGCCACACCAACACAAGTCAGGCGAGCAGCAACTTATTAGCCTGTACAGCTGTCTGTCTCTCTGTTTTTCTTGTCATTTTTCCATCCACTCATAACCACATTCTATACATCTGAAATAATGGACATCTGGCGATGTGGATTGTGCTATATAAATAGACTTACATCGTGGACATGTTCCACTACCAGTTATATCAATACTCATTTCAAGACCAGTAGTAATAAGACATAGTATATAGTTTTAAAGCAAAAATAGAGGATAGCACTAATAGTAGTTATGCTACATAATAGCAACCCACCTGATAATTTAGATAATCAGACTGTAATGGATTGGTTAGCGAAATCGATAAAATCAGTAAAAAGTGGAAGAATAGCCATAGATATGGAAAATGAACCTGCAATGGAAATTAATGCCACTGCAAATAGAATCGATATTGACATTCTGAATCCAGAATTCCTCAAGCTTCCTAAAGCTACTGAGGATAATGAACATAAAAGAGAAGGACGAAAAGAAAAGTTAAAGGATAAATTAAATATTGCAAAAGAATTTGCAGAGAAGCTAACAGACGGTGAAATAGAACTATTCGATAAATTAGAGATTCCAAAGTTTGCTAACAAACTGACAGACAATGATATGACAATAGTACTTTATAGAAAAGGCAAGGAAGCCATAATTTTAGGTAAGGAAGCAAAGCCAACAGTTTCAAAATTAGTTTCAAGGAGTGATGATATACAAATTAAAAGCCTAAGAGAGGTTAGAAAACTGGGTAGCGATTTAAAGCCAGAAGATTAAGGTACCCGATACATTTCTCATATAATCTGAACTCATTTAGCTTTAATTATTTCTAAATTTGCTTAATATTGTGTTTCTTCTTTCTTTTCTTTTTCTCCTCCTTTGCTTTTTTTCTTTCTTTTCTTGTTTCCCAGGCTACTGCAGCGGCTACGATTCCTATGACTAAAGCCATTTAATTCCCTTTTCCTTATGCATTAATTCCTCTCAACATATATTAGGAGTTCTTTATATAACTGGTACATATAGCTATGCTAAGGAATATCAAAATTATGAAGCAGTTTGGAATCTCAGCGATGGTTGATTATTAAATCGACGCATTATGACTAACTTGGTGTTTCTTGAAATTAACTCGTTTAAATTAGACGATATTTCGGAATTGTGTATGAGCTAAAATTCATTCTAACTGCAGTCTCAATTATGAGTAGTTAAGTTAAGAGGTTTTATAATCATGTTTATAAATATAATCATGTCTTAACAATTGAGAAAGATTGTCTAGTATTGAGAGTTCATTACTTGCATCCTATAAATGTAGTATTTGTGGAAAGACTTTTGCCTCATTGGGTGATATGAGAAACCACACCGTGATCGAATATCTACAAAAAGGAGATTTTCCTTCCGAAGAAAAATGACTGGTCATGATTTATTTATTTGTATGTTTCATTTCCCGTGGAATCTTCATTTAAGAGGACTGTTCAGTAAACAAATGAGCAAAATATGCCCGGTCTGTGATCAAGTGTTTCCAAACGTGCCTGATCATATCAGTAATGTGCATAGAATCGACACAAGCCTAGCGAGGTGGATATTACGATTGCAAGATAGGATAGAAGCCTTGGAAGCGAGTGAGAAGAAATGACAACGTGTACATCATTGTCATTTCTTCTAAATACTATGCTAATTGACACTAGGCTGATGATGGTTGATAGTAGTGGTGCTGAAGACAAGATGATCTCAACTTTGTGGTCAACAATATAATA
>DATDNG010000276.1:0-9992 GCA_036518375.1 Nitrososphaeraceae archaeon
AGCATAGGAGACAGTTGAAAAAACAAACTACTAATCGTACCATCATCATTATGATTGCTATTGTCCTTGTCTCTAGTAGTATGACATTTGGGACATTTTCTTTTGCAGTAAGCGATGCATACAAAAAGGGATGGAATATGGGCATGTGATGACGATATGAATATGACTCAGTTTAACGTAACTGCACCACATTCCAAAGAATTCACAAATGGATATATGGATGCAAGGTCAAGTGACGGTCCATGTCCATATTAATAATAGAGGATGAAACAAGTTAATAGTAGTTAGTTGAGATTGAAAATGGTTTCGTTCATGACTGTTTCTTTATATCAGCAATATGATGTCATTTTGCGGAATAACCACATCTGCTCTAATCATATGTGAAGTAGATGATATCCTCGTCTTTTGCATTAAAAAAAATTTCCCTGATTCTATTTTTTATAATATGATTTCACTTATGGGAAAAACTGTTATATCTACAAGTCAAACAACGAAAGAAAAATAAAATAAATAGCGTTTCATAAGCTGTGTATACATTAATAGACATAATCTGTATGCATTATTGGTATAGTAGTAGTTTAAAGTAATAATATTTATTTTTCAATGCCACCAATTAAATGAACTACAATGCCATTTCGCCAGTTCTTTTTGTTCCAATATCATAAGCTTCTTTAACATCGTAGACAAATAGCTTGCCGTCAGACGCAGAACCACTACTTATAACCTTTAAAATATCATCAATAATTTGACTTGCTTGTGAATCCGAAACAAGTACTTCAACCTTTGTTCCATGTCCGAACTCTGGAACATATTTCATTACACCTGTGCCTACGTATATTGGTTCATTTTTTGAACGACCTCTACCTTTGATATCATAAAATGTCATACCGCCGACATTATGTTTGTGAAGGATTTTGTCAACTTCTCCAACATGTTCATGAGGGACTATTATATCCAATCTTTTCATACCACTAGATCTGACAAATAGATTATGTAATTATCATATTATTATACTATCCTCCGTACCCTATACGGTGAACCATATATCCACAGCCTACGATAATAGAAATCACACCGGCAGCAGCCGATTACAGAACAACAACAGCAGGAACAAAAGGTTATTGACGTATTTGGACAGAAAACAGAACCAATTTGCAACTACCATAGACGTCATCACAAGTTTTCATTGCATGAGGTTCACCAACTTTACCAAGGTTCATCCGATATAATTCATGATCCCATTTATCAATTACATCAAAATCCAAGAGTATTTGGTCACGTCTAACTAGGGCTTCATTATAGGTATGCCAGTCAACCACACCAAAATAGTCTCATTAGCAAGCTAAATGCCGAGTGCTCAACATATCTTTTTCGAATAACGCTATAGCCCTATCTCTCTCGCTTCATTTTTAATGTGGATAGAGTTCCAAGCGGCTCGGTAATATCGAGACGGACCTTTTAAAAATCTCTTCAAACATAAGTATTTTGAATAGAATTGCAATAGAGGAGATCTTGTATTTATTGATGAAAAGCTTGCTAGTAGTTTTACTAGCCATGATCGTGATCTAGAACAGCGAAGTAATAGGGAGGGAATCGGATGGTAGTTAGTATGTTCGTAATGCAAGACCGGAAGTACGTTACTGCCGAAAATGCAATTCCCATACAAATCCATTTAATGCTTATATCCATTGTAAAGCTAATTACTACTAAACAATATATTTTTGATGATCTATGCTTTTAGTGTCATCAAGTCTGACATCAAGACCTAATGTCATACAAGCAACAAATACTATTGCTGCTAAAACTACTTTCTAATTGCCTGTCTAAACCAACCAGGAAGTATGTTCATGTTCTTCTTTACAAAATAACTAAAAGCTGAATCTAATATGTATGTCTTTGCCCAATCGTCTTTTGACCTTACAGACCTACCATATGCCTGCATCAACTTTAATGCTGTCTGCCAGTAGTACCATTCCTCATCTACTTCTCTTTTTGCATTAGTCCATCTATCGCTCTTATTTGGATATGGTACTTTGGTTATTATTTGAAATCTGGATAGCTCATTTTTTAAATCAAGCCCTGTATGTAATGATGGCGAGATAAGGACAGTGGGTTTGGTAGTGCTTGTATGTTGAAATATGACTTCATCTCTTTGTATCTCTGGGTCTGTTACCAACAGTCTTCGTGCATTTGACTGTGATATGTTTTCTTGGATGAAATTTAGCTGGTCATATGACGTAGTATGGATTATTCCTTTCTCATTTGCATGAAGTGACATTATGTTGTCCACAGCTCTTGCAATATTGGATTTTACTTCCGCAGATTGTAAGCTGCTGTAGTTAAGATATGCAATATTAAGTGGATAGATTGGTCTGTGTTCTACTGGAAAATCAGATTGGACTTGAATGAACTTTACATCATCTGAGGATAAACCAACACTTCTACAAAATGCTTTATGGTTTAATATAGTTGCACTCATTATCAATATTTTAGAGCATTTTTCAAATACAGATTTACAATATGAAGATATGTCTAATGGCTTTAGCTCAACCTTCACAACGTCATAGTTTTCTTTGATTATCTCTGATACTATCCAGTTCTTTGGATTTGCAAGGATAATGTTTATTGTTCTTGTGAGTCTTTCTATATCTCTGGTAGCATCAACAGTTAGCTCATCTCCAAGGTTTGACATCGGTGCTTTTGAAATACCGTCATTGTACTTTTCTGCAATATCCTCATCACTATCAAATAGATCGGTTGCAGAGGTTATCTTCTTCCTATTTGTTGATGATGATATTTCCTCTCCTTGCCCACGGTAGTTATATTTGACCTCCCGTTCCATAGAAAAAGATTCTATCATTGCAGTATTGCCAGTTAAGGTGAGCATTTTTGTCTCAAGTTCGACCAAAAAATCTATCCATTTTTTTACATTATCATAACCATAATCGACTATCTTTAAATCATGAATATACCTTTTCCATCTTCTTTTAGATATTGAAAGTCCTCTAAATTTTACAATCTCTGTTTCTAGTAGATGACCTTCATCCAATACCATCAATTTTCGTTCAGGTAGACTTTTCTTGTGTGGTAAAAGTGACAAGAAAATAGAATAATTGAATATTGAGTGACTTGCAATCAATGCAATATTCAGTTGGTCAAAATATTGACACGGCTTCCATTCCTCTCTTTGCTCCTTTAGAGTTTGTATGGGTAACCATTGAGAATATTCCTTTTGATAGTGTTTTTTGGTATTACTTTCGATAAATACTTGCTCTTCTTTTGTTCCCTGTTTATCTATTTTATAGTATTTTGTAAAAGTTCTATACTTGCAGCCAATATCCTCAAATGATTTATCTGTCATACAAGGACCATATTCAACAGTAGTATGGTAGCATTCATTTACATCGCTTGGATTATAGCAGCTTCCACATTTGTAAATACCATTTCTAATAAAATCTTCTTTTACTAGACAAGGAAAGTTGTTTTTTCCCTTTGCTGCTTTAAGATATGGAAAGTCATTTGAATACTGTGTTTGCAAATCCTTTGTGGCAGTACATATGTAGCTTGAACCCAAAGATAGTGCAACTGCTATGGCTACAGGGCTTTTTCCAAAGCCAGTAGGTGCCTCTAATATGACGTATTTGTAGTCTGAATTGAATGCATTACAAATTTCATGCAATACCTTCTCCTGATTATTGCGCTGTGAAGTAAACGGGAAATTCTTGATAAGATCAGATATAGTTAATGATTGATGGCTACTGCTATTATTATTACTATTACTCACTTGACTACACATTCCTTTTCGTTACCTGCCATGTAAAATGTTTGCAATTGCATTTTGGAATAGAATCAAGTTTTTGGCTTATTCTTTCCTCTATTACTTGATCTGGTTCGCGAATCATATCACTTGTACCACTTGCATTTGGTCTTTGAAAAAAAGTTGGATGCTAGGCATCAGGAAATGTGTCTCATGCATTTTCCCATAACTAATCTTTTTAAACCACATAAAACTTCTGGCTCTACTCTATATTGTATATGTTTTCCTCGGCCTGATGTTATTATTATCTCCACCGTGTCAATCCCTTTTCGTAGCTAATTCATGCTTCCATTTCCTTGGTCATTAGCTGTAGTAATAGGAATTTTCTTGCTACTTGACTTTTATTTAATATGAATAACCCATTGTGACAGGATTAGATATTCTAAATAACGTAGATAGTATTTTAAATATATTGGTAATTCAATTGTTTATATGGTTAAAGCTGAGAACGATGTTGATATAAAGAAGGTTCGCACCGAAACTATTACATTTAGGCTACCATCTAATCTTATAGACGCATTAAGAAAAGAAGCTGAATCAGATAGGATAAGCCTTAATTCACTTGTGTCAAAGATATTTGCAAACCATTTACAATGGGAAAAGTATGAAAGAAAAGTCGGGTTATTGCCTATGACAAGAACCTTCTTAAAAGAGGTAATAAATCAGCTATCTGAAGAGCAGATAGCAGATCTGGCTCAAAGAGCTGAGAAAGAAACATTCAAAAATATATTAGCATTTATGAAAGAAAATCATAGTATTGATGATTTCATCTATATTTTGCGTACTTGGTTAACTGTATCATGGATGCAACTTAATATAGAGAAAAGAAATGGTTCCTATCGCTTTCATATTCAGCATGACCTTGGAATCAAATGGTCACTGTATGTTAAAATACTTGTATCCGAACTTTCAGAGGATGTTCTTAACGAAAGAGTACAAGTGAAAATTACCGAGTCCACAATATCTTTAGTTTTCAAGGGATAACAATAAAATACACAATTACAAGCGAAACGAGATAGGAAAATATCATGTTCAATAACACTATAGTATTGTTCCATATCTTGGAAGGGCAATTTTACATATTTTGCAGCCGAACATCGATAGTTCAACTCCTTCTTTAATTTCTTCTAAACTTCCTACTATTAGCCTTCCTTCATTTTCTGCTTTTGTTAAATTTGCTTTGTCGTTTCCTGCAAGTCCATAGATTATTGGTATAAGCTTATTGACGCTCTTACAATTATGGCAGTACCCTTCAGATATTCTACGAGGATTGTTTTTATCATGGTAGATTGTATGAAGCTTCTCTGCCTCTTCTTTTGTAATTTGAAATGCACCCATGACCTTATAGTTAATTCTATAATAGAGAAGGTCGCCTTCATCATATTTATTATCTTTAAGATATGATTCATGAAGTTCTGTAAGCAATTGTTTGATCTCTGCTCCATTTTGATCCGTGAGAGAATTCATTCTTCTATTTCCTGTCTAAGAGCTGTTTAGTTTCTTCAACTTTAGGGAAAATGATCTCTTGGACCCAAATGAATCCCGTTTGTCTCAAGATAAGGCTCCCCACGATAATAACTTTGGAACCCCCAACAATACTAAGTACGCAAGATGTGCGTGATAACATCGAAGTGTTACCAAAACTGGATCACCGCTTGCTATACTACTATTACCGATCATAACTCAAATGTTAACAGATTCAAATCTGTTCATCCACATCTTTCCTTCCTTTGTTACTTTCAAATTAGTATCATCCACATCATCTTTTTCTATGACCCAATTCTTATCTTTTAAAAATTCTATCCATGCACAAACAAGTTGTCTATCTCCTTCGAATTTTTCATGAATTATTTGATTCTTACTATAACCCTTAGATAGACACTTCATAATACAGGCTGCCCCAGTCAAGCCTGTTACATGATGATGACTATTATTGCCAGGATGGTCTTGATGTCTTGATGTCATTAGTTTGAATAGGTCTATCACTAGTCTCTTATTACCACCACATACATGACGGCAATCACTTTATATTTCGAATTATCGTTTGTCTAACCCCTATTTATTCATATTTACCAACTATTAAATACATGAAAAGATTGGTGGACGAAGTAGGATAGCCATCCTACTGAGATTTGATGTTATGCCCGATATCCTATATAAATACAAATAAACATAAGGCTGAATCATCAATGCATGCCTCTCTTATCATTACCACAAAATGCAGTTTAGATTGTCGCTATGCATGTACAAGTTTGAGTAGTGGCAATGGATGACCTGTAAATGGTTTGTAAAATCTGGTCATAGGTAATACTGCTAGTTGGTATTATCCAATCTTTACAACGTACAAACGCGCAGTCCTTGCCAATTGGAGTTGAACGTGCATTAGCATTTATATATGCACCTTTCACAAAATCTGTCCAATAATACATATATACCAACTAACATAATTTCGTATAATTTCGATGAGTTTTAGCAAGAGGTTAAACAACCTAATAGAGTTGACGAACTTATGTTAGCCAGTATAGAGTACTTGTCTTAGTAGATATTGAAGACATACTAAAGAATATGCCTTTAGATATGTTTACTCAAGGAAAGATTAAATTTTCAAACTAGTCAAGCTTTTCATCTTATCACATCAAATTCAGGCACATTATTGACACACAATTGTAGTCACATATTAATGTCGATTGGAAGGCCAAGGAAGATGATACAAGGTGCCTAAACCTTTTCAGTTAGAAATGCATATGATATATGGTGTCACAAATAGAAGAGGAAAAATTTGATAGTTTTGCTAATTCAATGGATGATATACTACGAGAACTAGATCAGGATGAAATCCGTATAGTTATATCTAAGGATATTAGACGATTTCGAAAAATAGTGACTGTAGTAAAAGGATTGAAAGATAGAAGAGATGCGGAATTGCTAACAAAAGAAATAAAGACAAAGGTAGGAACTGGAGGTACATATAAAGATGGTCATATTGTTCTACAAGGCGACCACCGTGAATATGTAAAGAACTTCCTTCTGCAAAAAGGATACAACGAGAAATCTATTGAACTAAATTAGTGAACAAAATTTTATAGCATCAGTGCATTGAATGGGATAAAACAAGATCGGCTCTATGAAATAAAAATTGTGTGTGCCAACAATAAAGACTGAAAACTCTTTTTAAGAGATGTGCATCATCTATATTTATATCAGAATTAAATACTTGTGATCTTTAGTTGAAGATTTAGTTCAGCAACAACGTAACGATAGCAAGTGATAATGGATGACAGAGAGAAGTAAGGGAAATTGCTTCTAGTCCTACAGTTGTCACCTTTTATTTTGAGGCGGATATCATCAATCTTATATCCGAGGAGTTTTCAAAGGCCTACTTCAAATGAATAAAATAATTGGAAATGCTATAACCTTTTAATATGTCAAATCCAAATAGTCTTATTATTTATAAGCTCCATAAGACATTATATGGGTGCTGTATTTAGACCCAAAGATCTGGCTAGGGGCAACAGAAAGATAATAGATAATGCAATAAAGGATTTTACTCCAGATACTAAAGACAATGTCACCAATTTGCTGGATTCTTCGAAAGGAAAGGAATCAGAAGTAAAACTAAAGGGTCAGGATAAAGCTAAACGGTTGCCGAGTGATATCGAATCAAAAAGATAAAATAATATAGAATAACTTTTTGAACTACCCAAACAAGCTGGTAATTTCAAGCAGGTAATATGCAGAATTAGATTTATACCTCTACTGATCAGCATCGAATTTCATTAGCGATTAGTAACCTACACTTCCCTCGACTACAAACTATTGTTGGGCCTATTCCATATTTCCTGCTAACATTCTTTGCATAGCTGTAGTATTATTATACACTAGAGGTATATACTATGAAATTCGCACTATTACCATAAACCGGCTGGGATTAACTTCCTTAGGTCTTTGAATGTCAACGATTAATCAAGCCAATATTATATTATATTGTAGAGCATCAGGATTGTATTTCTATTTATATTATGTAATTCTTCTTTTGAATTGGGAAAAATACATGTCGTTCCCATAATTGGCAATAAAACTTTCATTTTATCATTTGACTTTAAAATAGAATAAAGAAGTAGTATTCTGCATTCATCCTATCTGGTGGGTGAGAAAGAAAAGAGAAAGAATAAAGAAGGCTTGTCAACCTATGGGCATAATAGATGGATAGGTCTTCTTTTTTCTCTCTCACTCTCACCAGATTCATAACAACAACTTTTTAACCTCAATTAATGAAAGACTTTCAATACTTAAGATTGCTGATGCAATTACATATATAAGAAATGTAGATAGAATGATAAGCCCAGCCAACTTCACTTATGTCTCGGAAAATTACACCGACTTGTACACATATAAAGATGAAAATGATAATCCTGACAACCCTGACTGGTCTCACGATTTTAGTAAGACTTCTGCTGTATCTAAAACCCTTTCTGCGACTTGAATCACTTTTTTAGAAACCATACAGATTAATAAAATGGAGGTTAAAATGCATAAAGTAATTGAAAGAAAAACATTTGGTAAGATACTTGTACCGATCTATGAATCAAGAACTTCTATTGATAGAGCAGTAGAATATGCAATAAACATTTCTCAAGATTATGATGCACAATTAGTCATTCTTAACATCATTCGATCTGACGCTAATTTACATAATGTAAGTGTTCCAAGTCATGTAATTGGCATGAAGGAACAGGCACAAGCTTATTTTGTTAAAATAACAGAGAAAATACATGAAGATAGAAATAAAGAAAATGTTCTAAGAATAAAAACGGAAATCGTTGCTTCTGTTATAGCTGCTGATGCTATTGTGAGTTATGCTAAAGATAAAGATATAGACTTAATTATTATTGAGACTAGAACTTCATCTAAACTCAAGAGAACGCTTGTTGGCAATATTGAATCGGACGTTGTGAGATTTGCTCATTGTCCTGTATTAACTGTAAAATAGATAAACAAACAATCCAGAGGAGTGTTTTGTTTGTTCGTCTTTCTAATAACATTTTTTATAATATATGGCACAAATGGAAATGATTGTTGCTTTCTTTGAAGTTTATGATAACTATAAATCGCTTATTTTTAGATGGACAGGTATATTTTATTTAGAAGTCATATGTTTCTTTGCAATAGTAACATTGACGCACAAAATTCAAGAATTTGCACCTTATTACTGCTACTTTTCATGCTCTGACAATTCAGAACATGATCTACTGCTAAGCATTAATCAAGAACTAATGAAATATGACTTTCCATATGGTGGTACTCTACCGGCGTCGCTAGATATCATGAATATAGTCAAGAATATCTGGATGGCGTTGATTCTGACCTTACAAGATTCACACTTAATGGAAGGCTAAAGTAAAATGTAGCTCCTCTTTCGCCATCCTTATTATTATTCTCTCCCCATATTTTGCCACCGTGGGCCTCAACTATTTTCCTTGAGAGATATAATCCCAATCCAATTCCTTTTTCCGATCGTGTTACAAATTTTTCAAACAGTTTATATTGAATTGAAGGATCAATTCCTTGACCTGCATCTTTAATACTTATAACTACCTCGTTGTCTTCATCTTTTTGCTCTAGGTTAATGTAAATGATTCCATCATCTTGACTGAATTTAACAGCATTACTTAACAAATTAGAAATAACTTGAGTTACTCTTCCCTTGTCCGCAACTATCAAAATGTCTTTTTTGTTGTTATTAGATCTAAATTTAAATCTTAGATTAATATTATTACTATTTTTTTCTACTTTATTTCTCATGTTTTTAATATTAATCTTGAAATCTTCAATTGTATGCAATATTAGTTCGCTTAGATTAAACCTTTCTTTGTTTAGTTGTAGTGCCTGACCTTCCAATCGTGACACATCCAAAATATCTTCTGTAAGTCGGTGTAGTCTCTTTGCATTTCTGATTATGGCATCTTGTAATTCAAGTATGTATGGATCTTTTATTTTCGAATGAACCACTTGGCTTAATCCAAGTATGGGCTGAATAGGAGTTCGTAGCTCATGGGCTGCTATATTAATGAATTCTCTTTGCATTTTATCATGCATCTTTAGCCGTACATGTGCTTTCATTAATTCTAGATATATTCCTGATTGTTTCCATAAATTCTCAAATATTGCAACATAT
>DATDNG010000277.1:0-13033 GCA_036518375.1 Nitrososphaeraceae archaeon
ATGGCATGCAGCCTCCGGAGGTTTTCCAACTCAACAATAATAACGCCAAGACCTCGGATATGGGCTTTACCAATATATCCAATGCTGTTTCGGCCAACCAAGATCAGGACGAGATTTGGCTGGAATTACACACATATAGAGATCATAAGCACCAAGAAGAAGTCGGTGCAATAATGCAAAGTGATGAAAGTGCAGACCAACTTTTAAGACAGTTTATGGGTCTTATTAGACCAGGCTCATGCATAGAGGGACAGTTTGGTCGCGTGAGATTATAAAGGTTGTATATGGAATAGCAATAAGTGAGAGTAGATAGAATATGCCAACAATAGTTCATTTTGAAATACCTGCAGATGATGTTGAAAGAGCAAAGAAGTTCTATACTGATCTATTTGGATGGAATATAGAAAAAATGCCTAGTACTAGTACGGATAATAATAGCAAGTTAACGTCTGCAGCGACAGGTCAACCAATAGAATACTGGATTATAAGAACAACAGATGATAAAGGAAACAAAGCATCCCTAGGTGGTGGAATGATGAAAAGACAAATGCCAGAGCATCACATAACTAATTATATCAATGTAAATTCGATAGCTGAATACACGTCTAAAGTTGAGGAGCTAGGGGGTAAAGTGTTTGCTTCTAAACATACCGTGCCAGGAATGGGCTACTTTGCGCTTTGCCGTGATACAGAAAACAACGTTTTCGCTATATGGGAGTCTGATGAAAGTGCAAAGTAACTAATCTATCAAGGCCTTAAACATCAATACAAATCAAAATAAATAGTGTCCACCTCATATCAATCATTTTAGTTTGCTTTATCCTAATCTTCCTATTGTTCCATGTAGATGATTTGATCACCTATACTCTCTTTTTTGTTCGTGCTGTTCACTAGTTATTGTTGATGTTCTAAGTCTTGTCCTAGATACAGAAAGCGCCATAGCAACAGACGCTAGTGAAACTATTGCTGCAGTTATAAATATCAAGTCGTAGGCTTGGTTTGTCGGGAAAAGGCCTTGAACTCCTATTGCTGTCCCTTTGTACGCCTCCTGAAGCACTCCTGAGAGAGCTGGCCCTACTGACATTCCAACTAGATTGAGAAGCAAAGTCATTCCCAGTGCAATCCCTGTCATCTGCATTGGCACTGAAAGGAGTATTACATTAAATGCTCCAGTAATTGAAAGTGATAGACCTGCTGCGAGTATCGTAAGTCCAACTGATACCATGTTTTCTGTGGAATGAAAAATTAACACAACAAAGAATCCAATTGTACTAATTGCAGTCCCAAAAATCATGATCTTGGTGTTCTTTATTTTATTTAAGATAAAACCTGACATAATTGTCCCGATCAATAATACAATCATAAATGGTAGCTGGACACTTGCTACTTCTATTGCATTCCCTCCAAATCCGAATGGAGGTGGACTTCTTACCATGACGGGGATTGTCAGATACACCATGAAAATAGACATGAATGCTAGCATGAGAATAATGGTTGGAGCCAAGAAACTCTTGCTGGTCATTATTTTAAAATCAAGCAATGGTGAATAAGCTCTCCTCTCAATAACTATAAATGATGCAAGCGATGCTCCAGAGGCCGCAAAGAGTCCGGCAACCCAATACAGTTCGCCGCCATTGTTGCCTTCAATCAAGGTAATAGCAGCCAGAAATGTAATTATCGTAGCCGCTAGAGTCAACGTTCCTTTTATATCAATTGTTGGGCTGACCTTTGAATAGTTGCTTTTATTGCCATCCTCAACTCTATTCTCCATTGATGCAGGACTGTCGATTCGAGCGAACCTTGCTATTATCAGCCAGAGTGCTATTGCTACAGGAAGTATAGCTAGGAACGTTGACTGCCAGCCATAGTTTTGGATTATGGCCGCGCCGCCAACCAAACCTACAACAGCGCCACCAGAAAAAGTCGAGCTGAATATAGTTTGGCCTATAGCAAGCTTTTTCTCCGGAAGGGCTTCTCTAATGATTCCAAAAGCAATAGGAAACATTGCCATCCCTACACCTTGTGCTATCCTTGCTGCAATCATGAATTCGATATTGGTAGCAAATCGTCCTGCTATAATACCCATCACGTATACTGCCATTATTATGAGCAATATTTTTTTTCCTGTAGATGTCAGATAGCTTTCCTCCAATTGGTGTCATGACAGCCGCTGCAATTATGTATGCAGAGAGTAACCAAGATGAGGTGCTGTATGATATATTGAATTTGTGAATGAAATCCGGAATGGCCGGCAAAATCATCGTCTCGTCAAACATGACAATTAGTCCCAAGCAGCTCAGAATGGTAAGTATCTTCCATCCTGAGCTACCGATTTCATCTTCTAAAATAGGCATAATTTTTCATCAACTACAGCTTCATCAGTAGTGTCCAGAGTGTATGTGCATAAACCATTATTATTTCTCATTAATTCCTAACATTCAATCATTACTTCTTATTTCAATCTATCATTCTCTTAGATACCAATGACAGCCCTTGCCGTAGTTCTTCTGTGAGCGCATGGGCTTCCGCTGGTCGTCCAATGAACTGCGCTCGTGAATTTTGAAAAGCAGTGAAATACCATTTGACATTGCGTTTTATAGCAACAAGAGTGTGGACAGAGTTTCTATCCGGGATCGATATCCGATTGTCCGGCCATCATTGTTCCACCAACTGCAATCATTATAGCAACGTCTTCTTTCACAAAGCGTATACTTCTGATTTTTCCAATAAGACGGCTACCTTTGACAAATTTGTCAAAAAGCATTTGGTGGAATGAAGCTATTTGTTGGTGTCCTTTCATGTACGTACCATCAAATCCAATAAAGTCACTATCATCAGTGTAAGGAGCAGCAAACGCATCCCCTTTACCTGCATTCCAACCATCGATCATTTGTTGATAAAGCTCGCGGATTGCAGCTTCATCATTAGAATTCAAATCCAATGTTTTAGGTTTATGTGATCCCATCATTCTTATCCCTTTCTCTAAAGTCCTTTCCATGCTTTCCATGCTTGGAAGAGAGATTCATATTGAGATGATTTTGGACCTATTACACCTAACTGTACCATCAAGCTAAGATCATCACGAATTGCCTTGTGTTCTGTTATCTTACGATCATCACCAATTCTGTGTATATGTACTGCTTGGTAGGAGATTTTATTTCCGGTAGGGGGAATGACAAAAAAGGTTCCTGTATGTTTGCCAGTTACATTTACCATCGATACAACCTTATCCTCACCGGCAATTGTCTCTTGCTCTTCGTAATGAAGATCAGCGAATGCACTTCGTAGAGCTCTTACTGTATCTATAAATTCCTCTGGTCCACGAAGCCTAGATCTGATCGGATCTACTTGTGATTCATGATTGAAATACTGTGGACTTATAAATTCATTAACTTTGCTAGTGTTTCCAGTATTAAATGCTTCAAATACTTGTCTGACTTTGCTGATGTTTCCTCCTATTCTATTCTGTGTCTCTTGCATTTTACTCACTCAATCTTCCTCTTTATTATTGAGTTGAACTTGCTGATCCATTCTCACCTTTAGATCCAAGAATGAGCTTGGTTGTTTGTGGAGAATTAATTATATTTTCGATCTTTAACTCTATTGAATCCATTTCATATTCGCTAAACAACTTTGCAACACTCTGAACGTCTATTGAGAACATTTGGAAAAAATCTTCTCCTTTCATTTTTGGAAAATACACATCCATCTCTCTTTTAGGCCTTGGAAAGACTAATTCTATGGATTTGTTTTCGCTTTCTGCTGATATCATGCAGTTAAAATACTATTTGCGATATAAATAGTTTAATATATAAAAGATCTATATTCTAAGATATATGTATAGCAAACATTTTATATTATAATATAGTAGCTCTTGATGAATTGCTACAGGATAATAAGATCAAAACATTAGATCATTCACAGTTACTAGATTCCCTTGAAGATCAGTCACGAGAATTAAGCACGCGCACTGTTATTTTCCACCATTTGATCGGTGAACGTCTTGGACTTAATCCAACTGACCATAAATGTTTAGATGTTATCATTAAAAGTGGGACGCCTATGACTGCTAGCCAATTAGCTGAGGAAACGGGTCTTTCTACCGGTGCAATCACAGGTGTTGTCGACCGTTTAGAAAAGGCAGGCTATGTTAGACGTAAAAGAGATCAAAAGGATAGACGATTAGTATTCATAAATCCGCTGTTAGATAAAGCTATGGTCAAGCTAAGCCCAATTTTTGAGCCCATAAAACAAGCTAGCAGGAAGCTCTATTCAAAATATAGCGATGAAGAGTTAGCTATCATTTTGGATTTCATTATCAACTGCAATAAGATGACACAGCAGATAAGCATCAATATGAGAATGGAGAATTTCGAAAAGTAAGAGAGGAAAGATAGAGAGGGAGAAGCACAAAAGACAAGCGCATTAATTTGCAAAGGATTAACTTAAAAGATGTACAAGACTTAGAATGCTCTCTTTGAATTATCTTCTTTGTTTGGATAAGAGTCCCGTATCAAGTCTTCCCAGCCGTAATATACGTTAGATTTTTCGATCAATCTGTCATTGTCGAACTCAAACTTCTCAATTACAGACCACTGAATTTTATTATCAGGAGTTGCACTGTATTCAAATATTACTTTGTGATTTTTCAAGAAATAGTCAATTGGCATAAAGTGTAACATTGGAAATTTCGTTAAACCTAAGCAAAAGTATTCTTCCAAATCTTTCTTGTTTGTTATTGTTGCTAAAGTCCGGTTAGGATATACTGATTTTACTTTAGGACTAGAGAATAATATATTCTCAGAATAAAGAGAAAGAACTTTTTTTATGTTATGATCATTCCATGCATTGGTCCATCTATGTATATGCTCTCTTACAAATGTATCATCCAGCTCCATTTTATCATCAACCTAATGCGAATATTGTAATTATTATATCGTATTGTTTGTTATATTTCTGTATATATGTATTATTGATTACAAATCAATTGTCAAAAGAAATTGAATAATTTTGAGGATAATAGCATTCATAATTATTCCACTCACTATTATTTATTTCCTAAATTCCATTTTTTACTTGTCAACATCACGATGATGATGTGTATGTATACCTTTTAGAGCATTATGGACTTGGTCTCTGTATAAAGTCAATCCTATCCTCTTAGCATACGGCTGTCCTTTAGCAAATGATTTAGCTAATTCTTTAACAAATTCCATTTCTACTTTTGGTGGTACTGGTGGCTCAAAAGGATCTACATATGCTTCAATTATTGTTGGTTGTTTTCTCTCTTTCATGGCTTGACTCATTATGGATTTTACTTCAGATGGTTCTTTGATTGCATATCCTTTACCGCCGCAAGCTTCTGCGAACTTTACCCAATCTATTGGAGAAAATTCCACTCCAAATTCTGGGTTTCCAAGAAATGCCATCTGCTCCCATCTAATCATCCCTAATGTATTATTTTTGATGACAATTAGCTTGATAGGTAGGTTATACTGTACCGCTGTAGCAAATTCACCCATCAACATAGTCAATCCACCATCACCCACGAATGCAACAGATTGTCTTTCTGGAAATGCAATCTGTGCTGCTATCGCGTATGGCAAACCATTTGCCATACTTGATAAAGTACCAGATACAGAAAACTTCATACCCTTTCGCATATCAATATGACGGGCTGCCCAACTTGTGTTTGTTCCACAATCAACAGAAATTATCGCATCGTCAGCAAGCTCATCAGAAACTGCTTTGGCAATAACTTGTGGTTTGATCGGCTTGTCAGTTCTGGTACTTTGCTCCATTATCAGCTTATTCCACTTCTTCATGGCATCTTGCTTTGACTTGAGAAATCCTAGATCATCTTTTTGATGCAAAAGTGGAAGCAATCCAGTTAATATTAGCTTTGAATCTCCTACAAGTCCAATTTCTACAGGATAGCGAAGACCAATCTTTTCAGGCTTTATATCAATTTGAATTCCTCTTGCTTGACCGGGCTTTGGAAGATACTCTATGTATGGAAAAGATGTACCAATCATAAATAGTGTATCTGCTTCATGCATAGCATCACTAGATGGCGAAGTTCCAATCAGACCAATGCCTCCAGTACTATATGGGTTGTCATCAGGAATTACTGCCTTACCTAAAAGTGCTTTAACAATTGGAGCACCTAGCTTTTCTGCAACTGCAAGTACTTCCTCTCCAGCTCCTAGTGCTCCTTGTCCTACAAGTAGAACAACTCTATTTCCACTATTGAGAATATGAGCTGCCTTTTCTATTAAAGAATGACTTGGAATTGTTTCTGCAACATAAGCATGAGAAGTATGATGATAAGGAACATTATGTCTAGAATATTTACCATTTAGTTTCTTTTCTTGTACATCTATTGGTATTGTCAGATGGCTTACTCCTCTTTGTGCTAATGCCGTTCTACAGGCAATATCAACTGCCATTTCTGCTTGTTCTGGAACTTCTATCATACTATTGTAAACTGCGACATCAGAATAAAGCTGTATTAGGTTAACATCCTGCTGATAGCTAGAATTCATTAAATCAGAATAAGTACTTCCAGTAATCGCTATAACAGGAGTATTATCTGCTTTAGCATCATATAATCCATTTAAGAGATGTATAGCTCCAGGACCGGAAGTTGCTACACATGCACCAAGCTTTCCAGTATATTTTGCATAAGCACAAGCCATAAACGCTGCTGACTCTTCATGTCTTACTAGTATGAATTTAATTTTGTCTTGCCTACGTCTTAAGGCTTCAATAAATCCATTAATACCATCACCAGGTAATCCAAAGATTGTATCAACTTTCCAATCAAGCAGTTCTTCAGCTACAATATCAGCTGTACGCATATTTTCATATTCTCTCATTGATAGCTGAATAAATCAACAAGTAATATATAATATATCTGAGCTTTGTTAATTATAATACAACTATAGAAAAAAGTTGTTTTTATTTATCTACTTATTTACACACATACTATGACCAATTTCAGATACAACAATTTTTTATGTACAAAGTATAGGTTATACTCTTAGATCTATCACTGGCGATCCAATTAGCATTAATTAATCAACATCGAGATTATTTGCGAGAATTACTCGACGACCAAGCGTACCTTATAAAACTCCACCTTGAAGTACCAGAACATCTTGTTTTATTAGGAGCTGATAGAGATCATTTTTGATGAATGGTATCCAATCAAGCATCTTCTTCTTTATCACAATTGTGAAGAGGTATTTTCTCAAACCTTCTATCTATTTAATGTGATTTTGTCTAGTTTGGTATTGGTATTGTTGTCTTCTTTGAGTGTACTTTCAATTGCTTTTTTTAGCGTATCTGTTACAAATGGAAGAATTCTTGAGTCATTTACTTTGGGAATTATATAATCATCCTTTAAGTGAGTCTTTTCAACTAGCGAAGCAATTGCATATGATGCAGTTACAAGCATCTTTTCATCTAACCATTTTGCTCTGGTATCTAACAAAGCTCTAAGAACTGATGGGAATACGACAGCATTATTTACTTGATTTTGGTAGTCAGAACGCCCAGTGCCTACAATTCTTGCACCTCCTTTGAGAGCATCCGACGGAAGTATTTCAGGATCTGGATTGCTAAGCGGAAACACTATTGCATCATGGTTCATTGATTGCACCATAGCTTCAGATACTAGTCCGGCTTTGCCGGAGACACCTATGAAAACATCAGCTTCTTTAATTACTTCTTCTAAACCTCCTTGCAATTTATTGAAATTGCTATTTCTTGCTATTTCTTGCTTGTCTAAATTTTGAGAATCGTTAGTTACAAGGTCTTTCCTTCCCTCGTATATTGCTCCTCTGCTATCAGTTACTATAATATCTTTGCAGCCTGCTTCTTTTAGAATCTTGAAAATTCCATAGCCAGCAGAGCCTGCCCCTGCTATTATTACTTTTATATTGTCGATTTTCTTTTCTATTATTTTCAGAGAATTTATCAGCGCTGCTAACGTAATTACGGCTGTTCCATGTTGATCATCATGAAACACTGGTATTGAGAGCTCATCTCTGAGCCTCTTTATTATATCAAAAACTTTGGGTGATTCTATGTCTTCAATATTTACTGCTCCAAAACATGGCTCAATTGCCTTGACAAACCTGATTATTTCCTCCTTATCTTGTGTAGCAATACACAGTGGAATTGCATTAATATTTCCTAGGACTTTGAACAAAACAGACTTTCCTTCCATTACTGGGAGTGCTCCTTCTGGGCCAATATTTCCAAGACCAAGAACCCTTGTTCCGTCGCACACTATGGCTACATTATTCCACTTTGAGGTATAATCATAGATTAACTCTTTGTTTTTACTTATTTCTTGAGCTACAGATGCTACTCCTGGAGTATAAATTAATCCAAGTGTTCCTTTTTCTTCATGACCTAAATCAGCGTCGATAGAAACTCGGTTATGTATTTCGATCTTTCCTCTTAGAGATCTATGAAGGTTAATGGCATCCTCATTTCGTGTATTCAAGTGAAATGCCTCCTTTTTCTGCTATCGGCAGCAACCGATGAAATTAATAATAATATGTCCACCTATTTGATAAAAAATTAAGTTGTATTTGAACCCACCTGCTTTTCATGTCATAGATTAGTGGTGTAGGATAATATTCTGAAAATAAATAGCGCTTACCAAAGACGGTCCTTGAGAGAATTAGGTAGGTTATGTCAATTCCGTATGAGGCCTTACTAGTTGATATATGCTACATTTATCCTTGTTTTCTTCATAATCACAATTGCAATCATGAAAATAGCAAAAACATTCCAATTATCGCAACGATTGGGCATGATCACATTAGTATGGATATGCGCTAACCTGCAGCCAGGAAAATTAGCGCTTTTATACTAGAATTTTAGTCCTTCTACTTGATGGACTCGTCCACTAACTTAGAATTTGGTATATGAAAAACCTCAATGACTTTCTTTGATAGTGTATAGTCTATCTTTCCAATTAACAGCATTTTTCTTAGTAGCATCAAGAATTGATGACATGAATGAAAAAAAGATGATTACACCAGCCAAAGGAGAACCTACAGTATACAACGTATTTTGAAAAAGGGTGTACTTGGATTGTATAGCACTTGTTGAAAATAAAAGAGCAATGGTTGTGATATCGATTAACAGCAAAAAGTTTTGTATAGAGGAATAACCATTAATGGAAAGAATGGTGGTAGCCGTACTAAACAACAAAAATGGTAATAGAATAAAAGGCAGCAATAACAGAAGGAATGAAGAAACTGTCATCAGCAAAGCGTTGGCTCTCTCCCTTTGATATAGTGGAATCATCAATCTACGAAGTCCATGCCATAGAGTATTAAAGTCTGTTGCCCATACTGCTTCGACATATCTTTCTCCTCGAACTACTCTCAAATTGAATTTCTCTTCTTTTACTTTTCTACCTAAAGCACCATCTTCTACAATTTCACTTTTTACTGCTTTATGAGTACCAACAGCTTCATAGGTTTTTCTAGTTATTATAAAGAAACTTCCAAAGAAATATCCGATCTTACTTTTTGGATTATTTGCACGTAATGCAGAATACTTTGCATATGAAAGAGTCCAAAGTAGTGGCAATGTTATCTTTATCCAAATATTCTCTTCTAACAATATCCTAGGTATTGCAGTAAGAGCATGAAGACTTTGTTTTGTCATGTATGTTATTGCTAAAGACATCATAGAGGTGGAATGTACTGTATCTGCATCTGTGAAGAGGAATATTTCTCCAGTTGAGTTTAGGTAGCCTTGATAACATGCCCAATTCTTTCCAATCCATACTTCGTCTGGTTTGGGCCCTGCATTAATGGCCACTACTTTAGGGTTTATGATATGATACCTTTGGATTATTTCACCTGTTTTATCAAATGATGAATCGTTGATAGCAACTATTTCAAAATTAGGATAGCTCTGTTTGAGCAAACTATCAAGACATTTTGCAATATATCTTTCTTCGTTTCGTGCAGGAAGAATTACACTGACTTTGGGAAATTCATCACTAACAACAGCATGTTGTTGATTCATGGATTCTAATTTTGGCAATCGTTTGAAAGATATTATTGTATAAATTAGGAAGTACAACCATGCAGAGAAAATAGCAAACATTAACACAGTTAATGTGATGATAACAACAGTTCCTACAACATAAGACAAGTCGTATCCATGAGCACGCCAGCCGTATATATATGGAGAACACGTACTCGGCTCAGTAGAAAACATGCTTTTGATAAATTCCAAAGATTTCTAGAAGCATGATATAGGTGTCTTTAGTAGACTTACATTTAGATCAATTGTACACGAAGGAGTAAGCCCACTTGCTCCACGACAGCTCCTGCCGCATTCTCTTGCTATTGTTGAACCAATAACTAAAAACGTCGATAAAGTGGCAACAGTAGATGGGTCTTCTTTTTCTCATCTCATCAGGTTGATAACTTTCTTCTTCATCTATATATGTTGTAACAACCATAATCAATGCATCAAATCTATCATCATTTTGAGTTCTGCTATTTCTCTTTGTACAGTATTTTTGTCATTTTCATCTACAGCACACCTGAAGAGTCCTTCACATGCTTCTAATTCTGCTAATATAATATCTCTCTTATCAATACAAAGACTATGATAACTATCTGTAAACGAGTACGTTATCTTCCTACTATTCTTCTCCTTACAACCGCATATCTTTGCAACTGTTGCAAAAAGTAATTATCAGTAATTGCTTTTATCGGTAGCTGCAATGTTCATGTTAATTTCTCCTTTTCCATAATATACCATTACTATTTTGACCAACCAGACTTTTTTAGTAAACTTATGTTGGGAATTGGAATCAGTTTTAATGTATATTCGTTGCAAATCGGGCATTTAGAAAATATATCGTCATTTAACAAATAATATACTGATGATGATAAAGAAGATGATAACGACGAAGCGCACCAGAAACATGACTCACATAACATGAAATTTATTTGTTTGAAAATTTTTATTTCCTTATTGTACTCTACATTTGTTTCAGTTTCAATAACACCTTCAATGTTCATTTGCTACCTCCACTAGTCTGTATAAAATACTAGTACTTTTTTCTTGAAGCATTAACCCGTTGATCATTCCATAGAATATACGCGTTATGATGAATTTTCTCAGAAGCAGGCTACATTTTGAGCTATGTCTGCTTCGTTACCTAACTTCAGTATCTGGGCGTTTTGCATGATTGACTAATCTAAGATACGCTGCCTAGCAGGAATTCTTTGATTGTGTTGAGTCCTTTGCTTCCAATTATTATAGTATCCACTTTTTCCCCTTCTGCTATATTCAATATTTCTACGGCTGCATTTCCTCCACGTCTTACTAGGCAAACCTCTACGCAACTATACGAATATCTGATCGCTCTATTATACAGCCACAAAGGATCTATTTCCGTAGTTGTTATCTGTGTCTGTTACAGTTCTATTATTAAAAGCGGCAAAGGATTTAATCTCATAGTTTAGTGCGCTAGACAAAAGTTGTGTTGATGTATCATCTTCTGTCCTGTTGCCTGTAACCAAAAAGTTCCGAAAATGTATGTAGCTTCGAATTTCAGATTGAAGCGATTTGACGTACAAATCCTTGGCTTGCAAATATTTTGCAGTAGTAGGCTGCAAAGATCCTGCTCTATTAACTAATTTTTGAAATCGTGGCAAGTAATTATCAGTAATTGAAATCATTGTCTTGTTATCATATTGCTTTGATTGCCACTTGCCAATCTCCTTTTGATAAGTTTGAGTTAGCAAATGTGAATCGTTAATAAGCATCTCATAAGAAATTTGAAAGGGTTGAGTTATATTGCTATTATTGCCGCCGAGACTACTATCAGCATTATTGTTACTGGATAAAGATACATTTAACGTGTGTTTTACCATTGCTTGTGAGTTAATAATAATAAATTGGCCATAAAAGCCAAAGAGTAATACCGCCATCAACATTCCAACATTCATATTTGTCAGGCCTTTGTTCAAACTATTTTAATACCCTACCCAATGAATAAAAACTTATTCGCATTAACCGCCGATATTTGGGGTCGATAAAATATTTAGAAATGGTTCTAATGATAAAGAATACAATTTGAGTGCAAGAGTTCTTTCAGCAGTATTAGGAATGTATGTATTAGCCAAAGCTGATCTTCGCACTCAACTAAGACCAAGGCTGCAATAAGCAAGTCTAAGAATTCCAATGTTCTGAGTGTATAATCAATGTATCTGTTGGTTTTTTACGTATCTTCAATGAACTAATCAATGATAGATGGTAACTTGCATACTGATAGTAGTCTCTAATCTTCTCCAAAGAAAGGTCTATACTGAATATCGAAACCTGGACAGTTGTCTGCAAATTGTTTTATAGTGATCATTTTACATATTTTGTCTTGCAGCTCCGAATGTTCTATCAATTTCTTTTTACAAATAGGGCACAAAGCTCTATCGTTCATTTACATTATATAACATCAAATAATCAAAGAAGTATATATATTATGATTGATTATTGATTATTCGGAAATTAGTAGTTAACATCTATCCACCTCCATTACATTCATGAAAGTGATCCACAGTCGTAATAGTTGTAGTTGTCCGCAACTTGTTTTAAAAATAAAATAGTATTGTATATATGAACCGAAAGGGTTGTGAAACAAATTTGACCTGATTTTTAGACTCATATGGAACAGATTATGCCTAGGGATATAGGTTCATCTCAACCGTATCAGGATTAGAACAATTCCCAATATTCATGATCCAAAAATTCTTGGTCCTTTATTGGCATATATCGCTAGAGTTATCCCTGTGGATATATTATTAGTTAAGAGAGTGAACAATAATAACATGGTCCAATTAGGAGAATACATTCAAATAATTAGCCCAATAATATATGGAGGTGCGTTAATTGTATCCATACTTCAATTCTCTGCAATGAAAAAATATGTCTAGTCAAAGTGTACAACAAACATATGCTAATACCACACAGGTCCTTTTTAATA
>DATDNG010000278.1:0-2951 GCA_036518375.1 Nitrososphaeraceae archaeon
GACATTTTCACTAGACCAAGCTGCTAAGGCACTCGACTATCAAAAAGATATACATCCACGGGGCAAAGTAGTACTAACTGTATAAAAGCCTGAAATTAAACTAATGAAAAATACTCAGACACATCCATCACCAATTTACATAATTTGGATTGAAGGCTGCCAATTACTACTAGTTATTATTATATCAACATCATTTGCTGTATTCACCATATCTACCGCTGATCTTGCATTGAGTATGTGAAGCGTTTATGAACCGACCTTTTTATCTTATATTAAGCAACAAATATGAATTGAACATAAGTATCACTCCCGCAAAAACGATAGCAAGCAATGTAGTGACATTTCTATTAACGAATTCACCCATTAATCCCTTATTCCTTGTAAGAATTACAAGTGGGATCATGGGAAGTGGTATCATAAGACTTAGTATGACTTGACTATAGACTAATATGTTAAGCGGATCTAGACCCAAAAGTATTGCTATTGTAGTAGGGATAACATTGATAAAGCGAGTTATAAACCTCCTCAGCCAAACATTGACTTTCTTTCCTAATAGACCCTCCATTATGGCCTGACCAGCAAGCGTTCCGACAACCGATGATGCAATGCCCGATGAGAGAAGAGTAATTAAAAAGATAACTCCAGCTGTTGCACCAAACAAAGGCACAAGAGTTTTGTAAGCCTCTGATATGGAAGCCACATTAGGATTATTTGAATGAAACGCAGCAGCAGCCATGATCATTATAGCTGCATTAACCATACCTGCAACGGTCAATAAAGCGACATTTTCTACAAGATGAAGTTTACGCATTCTCCTCCTTTCTTCCAAAGACTTGTTTTGAGCTTTGTTTTTAGTAAGCCAAGAGTGTACAAAAAGAGCATGCGGCATCACAGTAGCTCCTATAACTCCTACTGCAAGAAGTATAGCATTTGTACTACCAAGCGAGGGAATAAAAGAATGGTATAAAATTGTGGAAGGATCTGGCTTTACAATAAATATTTCATACAAATATCCAAAACCTATTATAGATACAAAGAGTGCGAAAAGCCTTTCAATAATGTGAAATCGACCTTGTGTAGCAAGTATCAAAATCATAATTACATCGAGAGCTCCAAATATAGCTGCATAAATCATAGGTATTCCAAACAATAAGTTAAGAGCAATGACAGTGCCCAAATATTCAGCTAAGTCTGTAGCAGCAGCAGCCGCCTCTGCAGCTAACCAATAAGGTATCACATAAATTTTCTTTTTGAGTTTTTCTCTGATAATCTCGGGTAATGATAATCCTGTAGCAATGCCAATCTTTCCAGATAAATATTGAAGTAGCATTGCCATTACACTTGAAAGCCAAACAACCCAAAGAAGACCATAGTTAAGAGAAGATCCTCCTTGAATGTCCGTACCATAGTTTCCGGGATCCATGTAGGCCATGCTCACAAGAAGCGCGGGACCTGTATATGCAATAAGGCTAAGCATGGACTCCTTCCTTGCTAATACGCGCTTTGGGCCAAACATTGACTAAACTAAATGATGCTAACCTCACTTATAAAAATTAGCCTCGGCTAAGAAGATTAGCAACACCTAAATAAAAGTGAGCAGCCTAGATATGTAAGGCAGTGGACAGTTGTCAAAGACATTTAAGGGCAGATCAAATATCAGTGAAAATCGTCTCAAGTCTATACGTGATGCTCATAATAAAAAAGAAGACGAACAAGAACAATTACATACAGACAGAATGGAGGACTACCTGGAAGTCATTTATGAGTTGATTCAAAAGAAAGGATATGCTACGGCTATAGACATTTCTGAATCTCTCAATGTAAGTTCTCCTAGCGTAACAAAGATGCTGCAGCGGCTAGATGAAAGCAAATATTTACGCTACGAAAGGTATCGAGGAATCAGTCTTACAAACGAGGGTGTGTCCATGGCAGAAAATATTCATGACAAACACAGTTTATTGGTCGAATTTCTGAGAATGATCGGCGTCGATGAAAATGTTGCAAACATTGATGCAGAGGGAATTGAGCATCATCTTCATCCAGAAACATTGAAGAAACTTCAAGTATTTATAAATATTATAAAGAAAAATCATGAGTTCAGATTTGGTAAATGTTCAACACTTTGAAAATATTATTTGCCTAATAAGGAACATCTTTCGTTGGAGGAGCATAAAGCTCTTAATGATCATGTTTTGCTACCCCTAACAGATAGAATACGCATTTATACAATCTATGAAAACGACTATGCAAACATATTCTACGTGGTATTACTTTGATAATGACCCAAATCCCTTTTTCAACATGTAACTTTGCTTGATGATGCTCTTCATGTGAAATCATTTGGGAAAACACTAAACTACAATATTGATTTCCAGAATCTACACTTGATGCCTGCCGAGATAAAAATAGGGGTGTAACGTTGTATCGTTTGATTTGTCTTTTCCTACATGTATTATCTCTTCCGTAATTTGGGTATCAGCAAGTGATCCATTATTAAAACACATAATGTCATAGTAATGCACTTGCTCCAAGAATTAAATGGAATGGTTCGGATAGGTACCGAGATATGGACTGAGGGCAAAATAATGGATGTTGCGATATTACATCCTTACAAGAAAACTATGATAGCTAATGTGACCATGGAGTGGAACACCAGTAGAATGTGGTTCAATAGCTGTTGCAAACAATTCAGTAACATTCCAATGCTAGATTCCTTTCACAGATAATATATGCAGCAAACACAACATCCAAGCAATTGACAAACTGAAGGCAGTTAAAAACCTGCAAGAATACAGGTCTTAGTCCTACTTAAGAAGATCGAATATCTAAATAGATATCATTAAAGTACTGCTTTTAACTTGTTTAAAAATTGATCTTGCTCCACTGGCTTTCTGATAACATCATCCAATTTTACATCTGGCAATATACTTATCATCTCATTTGCAGCATCA
>DATDNG010000279.1:0-2534 GCA_036518375.1 Nitrososphaeraceae archaeon
ATTTTTCATCTTAACCTAACAATCGGGTAACGGTGTAAAAATCGTTCAAAACACATATTAGAGTAATTGTCCAAATGATTTTGCATCAATCACAAATCACCTATTGCCAAGACATATAATGTGTGTCAGTCTTAAGGCAACAGGATACGTCTCCCCTTATGGTTTGCTCAACTCCATAAGGGGCTACAATATATCAATATTATTATTATTGCTAGAGCAAGTTATGAAGTTGGTTGGAGTCAGCTTGGCAAGTCAAGAAACAACTTACATGTATTGCAAAACCTACTTTGTTCTATCACAAACACTCAAACAACCTAATTTGAGAAATACATCACAAACGGGTATCATAAGATAAACAAATACTGTAACGAAAAAACACCAACACCAATACCTGTTCCTGCTGCTGGATGTAGAGCTAGTTAACACTGTCTTTGACGCAACACTTTCAACAATTCTTTATGCATAAAGGAACCTTTTTCTATGTTGTAACAGTACATTCTTTATACGTGTGAGGATTAACTACCTTCGAGATACCATTGCAAATAAATTCTTGAATAGTTTAATACAGAACAGCTTAATGCAGTCCTAATCCTCTGTGCAATGCCCCATCCCAATCCGTATTTTCTTCCCTGCCTGAGCAAGGACAATAGGAGTTAATGAAAATAGAGATCGTCTTCTTTGCCTATTCTGGTGCGAACCCATGATAGTAAGGGATCTGCGTAAATTCCTCTTTTGGAGTCATTTCTGCCAACGAAATTAAGTGTCCATCCGGATCTTCTACAATAGCATGTTTTCCAAATACTTCCTTGGTCACTTTCTTGTGGAATTTCACTTTTTTCTTCTCTAGATTACTACAAACAGTCTCTAATTCGCTAACATTAAATCCTATTAGCATACTAGTATTTTTTGCTAGTTTCTTTTTGTTCTTTGTTGGGTGAAGTGCAAGTACAGTTCCTTGTTTGAAAAATTCAATCCAATCTTCGGCCTGCTGCTTTAATTCCATTCCCAGCACATCTTTATAGAATTCCATCGATTCTTTCATATCGGAAACAAGGAGTATAACTGCGCCTATCCTGTTAAACATTTATTGTATTTAGATAAGAAGTCCAAATATATAAAATAATATACATGCTTTACTCTCCATGATGGAGATGACAAAGTTGGAAAAAACGATATAACATATTTGGGAAGTTCCGTTATACTCGTACTATTTGGTTATGTTCATCACACTTCCTCTGTCATCATCATTTTGAATGATGTCATAAGAGAAATAGAACATATTTAGCTATGGGTTTAATGCTAAGACCATTTGTCATTTAATAATCCGAGGTACATATTCTAGATAGAATATATTAGACTTCTCATGACAATTGTGTAACGGAAGGATTGTAATAGCGATCGACACCTAAGCGAGAGTCCCTCTTCTAAAGCAGTTCTATTGAAAACTGCAGTAGTATGCGTCAGCTTTATTTTGTTGACTCCTTAATCTTAGTTAAAGCTGTATAATTTGACACGTGAAATTATCAATTTTATAATTCCACTTTTTGCAGCAACAAGAAAAACACTAGATACTATGAGTCAACTCTGACGTAGATGCATCTTTCGTTGTAAAACATGTGGAAAAAGCTTTAACTCTCGACAAGAACTCAACGTATCCATTGAACTCCATAAAAAATCTGGGTATGTGTTTATGATCTAATTATTTCCAAACTCTAAAGAAAAGACACCTTTCTACCTTAGCTTAGCCACATTAGTCTTGTCTCGGCTACGCGAAGCAATGCCAAGCCCAAGTATTGCAAGTCCCAATATACCTACGCCAAAAAGTATCTTTTCAGATAAAAAAGGGTCTATTCCATTAACAGGATATGGAGTAGAAGTAACTTGATTTATCTTTCCTTGAGATGTTTCGGTTACTACAATAGAACCAAAATAAGAGCCGCCGATAAAACCAATTGCTACCAAAACACCACCAATAACTATTAAGGCTTTGGCTTTTTTGCTAAAATATAGTAGCATCAACATGATACCAGCAAATGGTTGTCTTTTGTCTCCTTGCTCTCCCTTCATGGATTTGCTATATTATCAAATAGTTAACATACTATTAAAAGAGATAAAGTAAGCAGGTAGCTGATAGTGCATCCGCATAATTGTATATGCACTGGTGAAGACTAGAAAAGTAAATAATTATTAGGTATATTCTAAACTTTATCTTAGTTCACACTATATTTGTGACAGTACTAGACAACACACCTAGACAATTATCTATGGTATCTAGTGGTAATAAACAAGAAAAAGAAAATAGGTGAAGCACTTAGCTTGGAAATGGCTGCCCAAAAAGCAGTAGAGGAGCTTGGTTCAAAAGGGCTGTTAGACAAAGGTGGAATGAATCTTAAACTAGAGAGCATGAGAAAACAGGCCAACAATCATCAGACCCAGCTTGAAGAATTAATTCAAAGGTTATCAGGATCAGAAGGATTGGATTCTGCTAATATCCAAGAGGTGGCAAACGAAACTGAACGGAAGGTATCTGAAAT